>NZ_JBSFUB010000085.1:0-30667 GCF_053591575.1 Streptomyces altiplanensis
TCACCGTCGACCTGCCCGACGGCTGGGCGAACAGCGAGACGCTCATCGCCAACGTCCCCGCCACCGCACCCCTCACCACCCCGCACACCCTGCGGCCGTGGGAAGCCCGCGTCCACCGACGCCACACCACCTGACCCACGCGCCTCCTCCTCCCCCCACTGCCTGAACACCCGCCCCCCCGCACCGCCCTTCCCGTGCACACTCAAGGAACTCTCATGACGAACACGCGCTCCCGCACGCCACGTCGTGCCCTGCTCGCCATGGCCGCCCTGGCGCTCATGGCACCCCTGACCGCCTGCGGCGGAGGCTCCGATGCCGCGGAGGGCGACGGCAAGACCCTGCGTCTGTGGCACTACGAGCAGGAGGACGGCGCCCTCAGCAACGCCTGGGACGCCGCCATCGCGGAGTTCAAGAAGACCCACCCCGACGTGAAGGTCGTCTTCGAACGCAAGACGTTCGAGCAGATCCAGCAGAACGCCGGCATGATCCTCAACTCCGACAAGGCGCCCGACGTCATGGAGTACAACAAGGGCAACGCCACCACCGGCCTGCTCGCCAAGCAGGGCCTGCTCACCGACCTCACCGCCACCGCGAAGGAGCGCGGCTGGGACAAGAAGATCAGCGAGAGCGCCTCCGTCACCGCCCGCTACGACGCGGCCAAGGGCGAGATGGGCGGCGACAAGTGGTACGGCATACCCAACTACGGCGAGTTCGTCCTCACCTACTACAACGACGACCTCTTCAAGAAGCACAACATCGCCAAACCCACCGACTTCAAGAGCTTCGAGGCCGCACTCGCCAAGTTCAAGGCCGCCGGCATCACGCCGCTCGCCAACGCCGGGAACGACCACCCCGCCGGACACTGGCTCTACCTGCTCGCCCTGTCCAAGGCCACGGACGCCTGGGTCGACGACTACCAGCTCTACAAGGGCAAGGTCGACTTCCACGGCCCCGAGTGGACCTACGCGGCCGACAAGTACAAGGAATGGCTCGACAAGGGCTACTTCGACAAGAAGGACGTCGGCCTCAAGGGCAGTGACATGACCGAGCAGTTCGTCTCCCAGAAGCGGCCCGTCATGGTCGGTGGCAACTGGTGGTTCGGCGGCCTGTCCACGGACATCACCACCTTCTCGTGGTCCACCGCTCCCTACCCCGGCAGCGAGAAGACCCTCGGCTCCGGCGGCAACCAGTGGGTCGTCCCCACCAGGGCGAAGAACAAGAAGCTCGCCGAGGACTTCATCGACATCACCATGTCCGACAAGATCCAGAAGCTCATCGGTGAGGAGGGCAACGTACCGCTCGCCGCCGAGGCGGAGACGATCACCAACTCCAAGGCGCGCGAGCTCATCACCGCCTTCAACACCCATCAGAGCAGCAACGGCCTCGCCTTCTACCCCGACTGGCCCGTCACCGGTTACTACGACACATGGCTGGCCGCCACCCAGAACCTCATGAACGGCGGCAAGCCCCACACGGTCCTCGACGAACTCGCGGCTCCCTACGAGAAGCACGCCGCCTCGCGGCGCTGAGGCCGACGCTCCGTATCCGAAAGCCGGCCCTCACTTCCGGGGACGGCGGCCCGCCCGCACTGGTCCGCCGTCCCACCCACCTAGGAGCAACCGTGAAAACCACCCGTCACCCGCGGTCCTCGGGGTACGCCGTCTTCCTCGCACCGGGCCTGCTGCTGAGCCTGCTCTTCCTCGTCGTCCCGCTGGTGATGACCTTCTACTACAGCCTCACCCAATGGCAGGGCATCGGCGCCCCCGCCTGGGTCGGCCTGGACAACTACACCCGTCTGTTCCAGGACGCGGACTTCTGGGCCTCGTTCCGCAACATCGCCTTCGTGATCATCGGCATCGCGGTCGTCCCCACCCTGCTCGGCCTGTTCCTCGCCGCCCTGCTCTTCGACTACATCGGCAAGAAACACGGCGACCGCCTCGTCAGCGTCTTCCGCTCCGGCCTCTACCTGCCCCAGGTCATCCCCGTCGCCGTCACCGGACTGATGTGGGGCTGGATCCTCGCCCCCGAGGGCGCCCTCAACTCCGTCCTCGAGAAGACCGGCCTCGCTTCCCTGGCAGGGAACTGGCTCGGCGACCCCGACCTGGCCCTGTGGGTCGTCCTCGCCGTCCTCGTCTGGATGCAGCTCGGCTACCCCCTCGTCCTGTTCCTGTCCGGACTCCAGCGCATCGACCCCGAGCTCTACGAGGCCGCGTCCCTCGACGGCGCCACCTGGTGGCAGCGCTTCACCCGCATCACCGTGCCCATCCTGCGGCCCGAGGTCTACGTCGTCCTGGTCACCACCACCATCGCCGGCCTGAAGGTCTTCGCCCAGATCTTCGTCCTCACCGGCGGCGGCCCCGGCAACTCGACACTCGTCCCCGCCTACTTCGCCTACCAGAACTTCTTCGAGCGCGCCGACGTCGGCTACGGATCAGCCATCTCCAGCACCATCACCCTGCTCGTGCTGATCATCGCCGGAACGATGCTGACCCGCCAGGCCCGCGAGGACGGATGACCATGACCACGACCACCGACACCACCACGCCCGCTCTGCCCCGCACACCCGCACCGGTGCCCCCCGGCCACGGCGCCCCCCGGCACAGGATGCGCAAAGCCACCGGAAGCCGGCGCGGCCCCGGCTCCTACGCCGTCGTGGCCGCGGTCACCGTCTTCGTCCTCGCCTTCCTCGCCCCCTTCGCGATCATCCTGCTCAACTCCTTCAAGACCAGCGCGGACTACCGCACCAACGGCTCGCTGTCCTGGCCCGAGCAGTGGAACTGGGCCGTCATCAGCGACGTCTGGGAACGCGTCGGCTTCACCCAGAAGCTTTTCAACAGCGTCCAGATCAGCCTCGGCGTCGTCCTCATCGCCGTCCTCTTCGCCCTCTTCAACGCCTATGCCATCGGCATCGGCCGCGTACGGTGGCGCACCGCGTTCCTGGTCTTCTTCCTCGGCATCAACGTCCTGCCGCAGGAGGGCCTCGTCTACCCCATCTACTACCTCTTCAAGGAGATGGGCCTGTACGACGGGAAACTCGGCTACACCGTCCTCGTCGGCATCACCTACAGCGCCTTCGGCACCTACCTGCTCTCCTCCGTCTTCGCCAGCTTCCCCCGCGAACTCATCGAAGCCGCCTCCATGGACGGAGCCGGACGCTGGACCATCCTGTGGCGCATCGTCCTGCCCATGAGCTGGCCCACCCTGTCGGTGATGTGTGTGTTCTTCTTCGTCTGGAGCTGGAACGAGTTCCTCTACCCCCTCGTCCTGCTCATCTCCAACGACAACCAGACCGTCCCCCTCGGCCTCTCCGTCATGCAGGGCCAGTACACCAGCGACCCCACCGCCATGAGCGCCGCCGCCCTCCTCGGCGTCATCCCCATGATCGTCTTCTTCCTCGTCTTCCAGCGCTCCCTCACCCGCGGTGTCACCGCCGGCGCCGTGAAGTAACGAGCCCGGCCCCCGAGCCGCCCCGGATCCGGCACGCACCGCCCCGCCGCCGGATCCGGGGTACATCCACGTGCAGCCCGCCACCCGGCGATCCGGACTGAAATGGGTCCGCGCGGCCGCGTCATGTACCGGCTGGAAGCGCTCGGCGCCTGGATTCGCGGACAGGAACAGGCCGACTCGCGCACCAACACCGTCCTGAGCCCCCTGCGTGGTTGGTGAGTGTCTACGAGGGGCGGGTGTGTGGAGCCGGACCGCGGGGAGCATGCGGAACCGCAGATGAGGAGGGCGATCGCCCGCTCCCCGGCGTCGCACCTTCTCCCCAGAGCCCCGGAACGGCTCTTCAGTATCGTTTACTGCTGCGAAGTTGATCAATTGTTCGGGTTCGGTTCCTACAGCCAGTCCCGCCGCTTGAAGATGAAGTACAAGCTCGTACACACCGCTGCCATCAGCAGAATTGCGAACGGATAGCCGAAGGCCCAGTCCAGCTCCGGCATCGACTCGAAGTTCATGCCGTAGATCGTTCCCACGAGTGTGGGTGCAAAGAGGATGGCCGCCCACGACGAGATCTTCTTGATCTCCTCGTTCTGCTCGAAGCCCGCCTCGGCGAGCGCCCGCATCTCCGCGTTCTGCTGCTGCGTGACCAGCGTGGCGTTGACGGTGAGGATGTCGGCCAGGGCCTGGCGGAAGCCGTCGACGCGTTCGCTGATGTGCGTGACGTGGTCGGCCACGTCGCGCAGGTAGCGCTGGAGCTCCTCGTCCGTACGGTACTTCGCGAAGCCCGCCATCAGGCTGTGCAGCATGCCGACCAGGGGGCGGGTGGCGCGCTGGAACTCGACCATCTCGCGGGAGAGTTCGTAGATGCGGCGGGAGACCTCGGGGTCGCCGCGGAAGACCTCGGTCTCGATCTCGTCGACGTCGTTCTGCACGCCCTCGACGACCGGGGCGTAGCCGTCGACGACGGAGTCGAGGATCGCGTACAGCACCGCCTCCGGTCCCAGCGCCAGCAGCTCGGGGGTCTCCTCCATGCGCCTGCGTACGGCGGAGAGGTCGGGCGCGGCGCCGTGGCGGACCGTGATGACGAAGTCCTGGCCCACGAAGACGTGCAGCTCACCGAAGTCGACCTCCTCCACGGCGTCGAGGTAGCGGGCCGCGCGCAGCACGACGAAGAGCGTCTCGCCGTAACGCTCCAGCTTCGGACGCTGATGGGCCTCCAGGGCGTCCTCGACGGCGAGCGGGTGCAGGTCGAACTCGGCGGCGAGGGAGTGGATTTCGTCCTCGGACGGGCGGTGCAGGCCGATCCAGGCCATGCCGTCGGGGTACTCGCGCAGCTGGCGGAAGGTCTCGGCGAGCGAGTCGGGCATGGAGACCCGGTGGCCGTCGCGGTAGAGCGCGGCGTGCACGACGCTGGCGCCGTTGGGCTGTACGCCGTCGGGGGGCGCGGCGGGGTCGTCCCCGGCGGGCGGTACGGCCGGCGGCGGGGGCTGTCTGCGCCAGGCGTGCTTCTTCGGGGACAGCGCGGGACGGGCGCGTCGCTCCGCCATCGCAGATCTCACCTTCCGCAGAGAGCCGGGCACGGGCAGGATATACGTCCCGAATGTCAGCGGCATCGTCCCGCCCTTGCGGACCGGAGCTGTCCGCAAAGATCACTAGCCTGCGCAGCATGGCCTCCCAGACGCAGACCCAGCGGACCCAGCAGACCCGGCAGACCCAGCGGACGAACCCGGCGCCGGCGCACCGGGTGCTCAGCCTCCGCGCCCTCAATCGCGCCACCCTGGCGCGCCAGCTCCTGCTGCGGCGTACCGCCATGTCCGCCAAGGACGCCGTCGGGCACCTCGTCGGCCTCCAGGCGCAGAACACCAGGCCGCCGTACTTCCAGCTCACCGCCCGCCTCGACGGCTTCGGCCCCGAGGAACTGTCGGGGCTCATGGCCTCCCGCGAGGTCGCCCGCCTCGTCACCCTGCGCTCCACCCTCCACACGCACACCGCGGACGACTGCCTCACCCTCCGCCCGCTCGTCCAGGCCGCGCGCGAGCGCGAACTCAAGATGTTCCGCAAGGGGCTCACCGGAGTGGACCTGGGACGGCTGGCGGCGATGACCCGCGATCTCGTCGAGGAGCGGCCCAGGACCCTGAAGGAGATCCGGGAGGTACTGCTGAAGGAGTGGCCCGACGCCGAACCGCTCGCCGTCGGTGTCGCCGCCCGCTGCATGCTGCCCCTCGTGCAGGTCACGCCGCGCGGCCTGTGGGGGCGGAGCGGCCAGGTCGCGCTGACCACGGCCGAGCAGTGGTTCGGCCGGGCGTCCGAGCCTGCCCCCGCACCCGACGCGACCGTACTGCGCTACCTCGCGGCCTTCGGCCCCGCCTCCGTCAAGGACATGCAGACCTGGTGCGGGCTGACCCGGCTGCGGGCCGCCTTCGAACGGCTCCGGCCGCGGCTGGTCACCTTCCGGGACGAGCGCGGCACCGAGCTCTTCGACCTCCCCGACGCGCCCCGCCCCGAGGCGGACACCCCGGCGCCGCCCCGTTTCCTCCCGGAGTACGACAACCTGCTGCTCTCCCACGCCGACCGCACCCGCGTCGTGCCGGTGGAGTACAAGTCCCGCGTCTGGACGGGCAACCAGGGATTGCCCACGTTCCTCGTGGACGGGTTCGTCGCCGGGATCTGGCGGCTGGAGGAGGAACCCCGGAGCGGCGCCGCCGCCCTGACGGTCGAGCCCTTCGGCACGCTCACCCGTGCGCAGCGGGCGGCGCTGGCGCAGGAGGGGGAGCACGTCCTCACCACCCTGACGTCGGCCACCGTGCGCGACGTACGGTTCGGTGCTCTCCCGTCATAGGCGGGGCCGGGGCGGGCGGGCCGGCCCTTCCCCCGCCCCGTGCGTGCCGGGCCGCGACGGTCACGGGAGCAGGCCCGCGCGGCGGGCCGCCACCACCGCCTCCAGACGGGTGTGCGCGCCCAGCTTCCGCATCACGGAGCGCAGGTAGCCCTTCACCGTCTCGGGGCGCAGCCCGAGCCGTTCCCCCGCCACGGCGTTCGTCGCGCCCGCCGCGACGCAGGACAGCACGTCCACCTCGCGCGGCGTCAGCGCCACCCGGTGCTCGCGCTCACGCACCGGGCCTTCGCCGGCCGCGGCCGCCAGCCGGCCGCAGACGGAGACGAGCTCCTCGCGCAGCGCCGGATCGACGATGCGCGGAGCCAGGGCGCGCAGTTCACTGTGCACGCCCCTGACCAGCTCCCACGCGCCGGGGCCCGCCGCCGGCTCGCGCGCCGCCACCAGCAGCCGCCGCACCTCGTCCCGTACGACGAGGGACTGCTCCACATCGCGCGCCGCCGCCATCGCCGTGCCCAGCACGCGATCGCCCAGCGGCAGCGCCTCGCGCAGCGCGGCGTACAGCACACCGCGCACTTTCCGGCGTACGACCACGGGCACCGCGAGCACCGAGCGCAGGCCCTCGGCGGCCACCGCCATGTCGTACTCATGGGTGATGTGGCGCGACGACCGGTAGTCCGTGACCGCGCACGGGCGCGAGAGCGCCATGGACTTCCCGCCGAGTCCGCTGCCCGCCGTGACGACGAGACCGTGCAGCGCGCCTGTCGCCGCACCGCTCAGCTCGACGATGCGCAGTGTGCGGCCGTCGTCCGGCAGCAGCCCGCCGAAGGCGACCGGCAGCCCGGTGGCCCGGCGCATCCGCGACAGGGCCGCTCGCATCTCCGCCACCTCGGCGACATCCCCCATGAGTCCATCCCTTCACCCCCGTACGGGGGTAGTGACAACCGGGTCACTGATTACACGATGTCAGTGGGCGGTCCGGCAATGGCCCGGCGATCAGGAGGACGCATGACGGCACGAGGCGCGACGGAGAGTTTCCGGGCGGCCAGGGACTTTCTGCTCAGGCACCGGGAGGACTACGAGGCGGCGTACGAGGGGTTCGTCTGGCCGCGGCCCGAGCGGTTCAACTGGGCGCTCGACTGGTTCGACCGGATCGCCGAGGGCAACGACAGGACCGCCCTGCACATCGTGGAGGAGGACGGCGGGCGCACGGAGGTCTCCTTCGAGGCGATGTCGGCGCGCTCCGCGCAGGTCGCGAACTGGCTGCGCGCGCAAGGCGTCGGGCCGGGCGACCGCGTCCTGGTCATGCTCGGCAACCAGGTGGAGCTGTGGGAGACCGCGCTCGCCGCGATGAAGCTGCGCGCCGTGGTCATTCCGGCGACGCCGCTGCTCGGGCCCGCCGACCTGCGGGACCGGGTCGAGCGCGGCGGGGTGCGGCACGTGATCGTACGGGACCAGGACGCGGCGAAGTTCGACGACGTCCCCGGGGACTGCACGCGCGTTCTGGTCGGGGGCGGCGCCCGCGACGGCTGGCTGCCGTACGCCGATGCCGACGGCTCCCCGGCCGCCTTCGAGCCCGACGGGGTGACGCGCGCCGACGACCCGCTGATGCTCTACTTCACGTCCGGCACGACGGCCAGGCCCAAACTCGTCGAGCACACCCATGTGTCGTACCCCGTCGGTCACTTGGCGACGATGTACTGGATCGGGCTGAAGCCCGGCGACGTCCACCTGAACATCTCCTCACCCGGCTGGGCCAAGCACGCCTGGTCGAACCTCTTCGCCCCGTGGAACGCCGAGGCGACCGTCTTCGTCCACAACTACACGCGCTTCGACCCGGCCGTGCTGATGGCCGAGATGGACCGCGCCGGTGTCACGAGCTTCTGCGCCCCGCCCACCGTGTGGCGGATGCTGATCCAGGCGGACCTCGGGCAGCTGCGCACGCCGCCGCGCGAGGCGCTGGCGGCCGGCGAGCCGCTCAACCCCGAGGTCATCGAGACCGTACGGCGCGAGTGGGGGGTGACGATCAGGGACGGCTTCGGGCAGACGGAGACGGCCGTCCAGGTCGCCAACACGCCGGGACAGCGGCTCCTGGCCGGCTCCATGGGGCGCCCCAGCCCCGGCTTCGTCATCGAACTGCTCGATCCGGTCACCGGGGAACCGGGGGCGAGCGAGGGCGAGATCTGCCTCGACCTCTCCGCGCGACCCGTCGGGCTGATGACCGGCTACCACGGCGATCCGGAGCGCACGGCGGAGGCCATGGCCGGTGGCTACTACCGCACCGGCGACATCGGTTCACGGGACGCCGACGGGTACATCACCTACATCGGGCGCGCCGACGACGTCTTCAAGGCGTCCGACTACAAGATCTCCCCCTTCGAGCTGGAGAGCGCGCTGCTGGAGCACGAGGCGGTGGCGGAGGCGGCGGTCGTGCCCGCGCCCGATCCGCTGCGCCTCGCCGTGCCGAAGGCCTACGTCGTGCTCGCGCAAGGGTGGGAGCCGGGCCCCGGCACGGCGAAGCTGCTGTTCGAGCACTCCCGGTCGGTCCTCGCGCCGTACCAGCGGATCCGGCGCATCGAGTTCGCCGAGCTGCCGAAGACGGTGTCGGGCAAGATCCGCCGGATCGAACTGCGCGAGCGTACGGCGAAGGGCTCGGCGGCGGAGTACGACGAGGGGGACCTGCGATGAACACGGACGCGAACGTGTACGCGGACTCGTACACGCACGGGACCGGTTCCACGCCGCTCCTCGGCGACACGATCGGCCGGAACCTCGACCGGACGATCGCTGCGCACCCGGAGCGGGAGGCGCTGGTGGACGTGGCGGCGGGGACCCGCTGGACGTACGCCGAATTCGGTTCGGCCGTGGACCAGTTGGCGCGCGGCCTGCTCGGGACGGGCGTCGCGAAGGGCGACCGGGTCGGGATCTGGGCGGTGAACTGCGCGGAGTGGGTGCTGGCGCAGTACGCCACGGCCCGGATCGGCGCGATCATGGTGAACATCAACCCGGCGTACCGGGCGCACGAGCTGGCGTACGTGCTCAACCAGGCGGGGGTCTCCGTCCTGCTCGCCTCGCAGTCCCACAGGACGAGCGACTACCGCGCCCTGGTCGGCCAGGTGCGGCCGGACTGTCCCGGGCTGCGGGCGGTCCACTACATCGAGGACGGTTCGTGGGACGTGCTCCTCGACGCGGCGCGGGGGGTCACCAAGGAGCAACTTGCTGCCCGTGAGGCCGAGTTGTCCTGCGACGACCCGGTGAACATCCAGTACACGTCGGGCACCACCGGCTTCCCCAAGGGGGCCACCCTCTCCCACCACAACATCCTCAACAACGGTTACTTCGTGGGGGAGACGGTCGGCTACACGGAGCTGGACCGGATCTGCCTGCCCGTGCCCTTCTACCACTGCTTCGGCATGGTGATGGGAAACCTCGCGGCCACGTCGCACGGCGCGTGCATCGTCGTGCCCGCCCCGTCCTTCGACCCGGCCGCGACCCTGCGGGCCGTCCAGGAGGAGCGCTGCACCTCGCTCTACGGCGTACCGACGATGTTCATCGCGGAGCTGGGCCTCGCCGACTTCTCCTCGTACGACCTGTCCTCCCTGCGCACCGGCATCATGGCGGGCTCACCCTGCCCGGTGGAGGTGATGAAGCGGGTCGTCGCCGAGATGCACATGGCCGAGGTCTCCATCTGCTACGGCATGACCGAGACCTCCCCGGTCTCCACCCAGACCCGCCGCGACGACGACCTGGAGCGCCGTACGGGCACGGTCGGCCGGGTCATGCCGCACGTCGAGATCAAGGTCGTCGACCCGGTGACGGGTGTGACGCTGCCGCGCGGCGGGGCGGGTGAACTGTGCACCCGCGGCTACGGCGTGATGCTCGGCTACTGGGACGAGCCCGACAGGACCGCGGAGGTCATCGACGCGGGCCGCTGGATGCACACCGGCGACCTGGCGCTGATCCGCGAGGACGGCTACGTCCAGATCGTCGGCCGCATCAAGGACATGATCATCAGGGGCGGCGAGAACATCTACCCGCGGGAGATCGAGGAGTTCCTGTACGGCCACCCCAAGATCTCCGACGTCCAGGTGGTCGGCGTCCCGGACGACCGCTACGGCGAGGAGATCCTGGCCTGTGTCGTCCCCCGCGACCGGGACGACCCGCCGACGCTGGACGAGATCACCGCGTACTGCCGCGACCGGCTGGCCCACTACAAGGTCCCGCGCCGCCTGCGGGTCATGGACGCGTTCCCCATGACGGTCAGCGGGAAGGTCAGGAAGGTGGAACTGCGCGAGCGGTACGCCGAGTAGTGCTCACGCGCCGGCCGCGCGGCGGTGGCGCCGGGGCTCACAGCTCGCGGCGCATGCACACCCGGGGCCACCGGTCCAGGCCGTGACCGGCCTCCGCCGCGCGGATCCTGCGCAGGCCCGGGGTGAGTTCGGAATCGGCGAGGGCGCGGAAGCCCAGGCGGGCGTAGTACGGGGCGTTCCACGGGACGTGCGTGAAAGTGGTCAGGGTGAGGGCGGTGAGGCCCTCGGCCGCGGCCGTCGTGGCGAGGTGGCCGATGAGCGCGCGGCCCGTGCCGCGGCGGGCGGCCGAGGGGTGGACCGAGACCTGTTCGATGTGGGCCGCCGCGTCCACGACGTCCGAGATCAGGTACGCCACCGGGTGGCCGTCGGAGCCGGAGCCGGAGCCGGTGTCCACGGCCACCCAGGCGTGGCCGGCCCGCTGGTGGCGGGCGAGCGCGTCGAGGGACGGGGGCTCGTCGTCGGCGATCGCGGCCATGCCCAGGGCGCGGAAGGGCTCGCCGGCGGCACGCTCGATCGCCTGGAGGGCGGGGAGTTCGGCGAGCGTGGCGTGACGGATGCGCATGGGACCAGTATCGCCGGGGGCGGGTCCGGCGCGGGGCGGGTCCGGCGGGACGGGCCCGGCGGGGGAGCGCGCCGCAGGGCCCGCGCCTATGCGCCGGCTCCGGTACTGACCAGCTCGTCCGCCGGGCGGTTGACCGGTTGCGGCGTTCCCGTGAGGTCCATGACGAAGAGCGGGACCCCGAGGGTGTCCGCGCCGGCCCGCGCGTCGTCGGCGTACCCGGCGAGGGAGAAGAACACGCTCACCGCGGACGCGCTGAGGCCGTTGAGCCACAGGCACTCGACGTCGCGCAGCGTGGCAGGGCGTGTGGTCGGGTCGACCTGGGCGACCAGACCGGGCGCGCGCAGGTCTATGCCGGAGGCGGGGCGCTCGGGGGACTGCATGATGTCGCGGAATCCGAGCCACTTGAGGTAGAGCGCCGCCGCGGTCACCGCGTCCCGCGCGGTCCTGATCGTCATCGGGCGGAACCTCGGACGCGGGAGGGCCGCGCCCGGCGGCAGTGGGGCGGGGGACCGGGAGCCGGCGGCGGCAGCGGCGGCCGGTCCGGCCCCGGCGCCCGGCGGCGGCGTGCGCGGCGGCGATGCGGTCCATGGCGGCGTGGCGGTGCGCGGTGGCGTGGCGGTGCGCGGCACGGGGCGTACCGGTATGCGGAGCACCGCACCGCACGCACACCCCAGTTCGGGCTGCGGCCACTGGTCCTGGCGCCCGCACGCGCCGCAGCGCACGGTCACCCACGTGTCGGTCCAGGTGCGGTGCGTGATCCGCTCCGGGGCCGCGCCCCGTAACAGCGGCGGAGCCAGCGGCTCCCCGCACGCGCAGGGGAAGACCGGCGCCGTGAAGCTGTGCTGACGACGGCACGCCGGGCAGCGCACCGGCACGTTCTCTCCCATGACCGTCCCCCTCCGGACCGTCGGCGACTGGCACGTGACCGGCATGTGACTCCGGTACGTGTGACTGCGGTACGTCGCCCATCGTCCACCAAGAGCGATCCCTTGGGGAGGGGCTTCGGTCATTGCCGCTCTTGACGCACGCCGGACCTCACTTTAGATTGCTTCCGTATAGCAGAATCAAAATTCCGCATTATGGAAACTATGGAGTGAGGCTCACCGGCCCGCAGCGGTGGGGTCACTCCGACTGGCCGAGCAGGAGTACGCGATGCCTCGAATGACCGCAGCCCGAGCCGCAGTTGAGATCCTCAAGCGCGAAGGCGTCACGAACGCGTTCGGTGTGCCGGGCGCGGCGATCAACCCGTTCTACAAGGCCCTCCAGGCGGGCGGTGGCATCGACCACACGCTCGCCCGCCACGTCGAGGGCGCGTCCCACATGGCCGAGGGCTACACCCGCACCAAGGCGGGCAACATCGGCGTCTGCATCGGTACGTCCGGCCCGGCCGGCACCGACATGATCACCGGCCTGTACTCCGCGATCGGTGACTCCATCCCGATCCTGTGCATCACCGGCCAGGCGCCGACCGCGGTGATCCACAAGGAGGACTTCCAGGCCGTCGACATCGCGTCGATCGCCAAGCCGGTCACCAAGTGGGCGACCACCGTCCTGGAGGCCGCGCAGGTCCCCGGCGTCTTCCAGCAGGCGTTCCACCTCATGCGCTCAGGCCGTCCCGGCCCGGTCCTCATCGACCTGCCGATCGACGTCCAGCTCACCGAGATCGAGTTCGACCCCGAGACCTACGAGCCGCTGCCGGTCTACAAGCCCGCGGCCACCCGCAAGCAGGTCGAGAAGGCCGTCCGGATGCTCGTCGCGTCCGAGCGGCCGCTGATCGTCGCGGGCGGCGGCGTCATCAACGCCGACGCGTCCGAGCTGCTGGTCGAGTTCGCCGAGGTGACCGGCGTCCCGGTCGTCCCGACCCTGATGGGCTGGGGCATCCTCCCCGACGACCACGAGCTGAACGCCGGCATGGTCGGTCTCCAGACCTCGCACCGCTACGGCAACGCGACCTTCCTGGAGTCGGACTTCGTCCTCGGCATCGGCAACCGCTGGGCCAACCGCCACACCGGCGGCCTGGACGTCTACACCAAGGGCCGCACGTTCGTCCACGTCGACATCGAGCCCACCCAGCTCGGCAAGATCTTCGCCCCCGACTACGCGATCGCCTCCGACGCCAAGGCCGCCCTGGAGCTCTTCGTCGAGGTGGCCAAGGAGCTCAAGGCCGCGGGCAAGCTCCCCGACCGCTCCGCGTGGGCCGCCTCCGCGCAGGAGCGCAAGGCGACCCTCCAGCGCCGTACGCACTTCGACAACGTGCCGATGAAGCCGCAGCGCGTGTACGAGGAGATGAACCGCGCCTTCGGCCCCGAGACCCGGTACGTCACCACCATCGGCCTCTCGCAGATCGCCGGCGCGCAGATGCTGCACGTCTACCGCCCGCGCCACTGGATCAACTGCGGCCAGGCCGGCCCGCTCGGCTGGACGATCCCGGCCGCGCTCGGTGTCGCCACCGCCGACCCCGAGACGCCGGTCGTCGCGCTCTCGGGCGACTACGACTTCCAGTTCATGCTCGAAGAGCTGGCGGTCGGCGCGCAGCACAACATCCCCTACGTCCACGTCCTGGTGAACAACGCGTACCTGGGCCTGATCCGCCAGGCCCAGCGCAACCTCGACATCAACTTCCAGGTCAACCTGGAGTTCGAGAACATCAACTCCCCGGAGCTCGGCGTCTACGGCGTGGACCACGTCAAGGTCGCCGAGGGCCTCGGCTGCAAGGCGATCCGCGTCACCGAGCCGGACCAGCTGCTGCCGGCCTTCGAGGAGGCGAAGAAGCTCGCCGCCGAGTACCGCGTCCCGGTCGTCGTCGAGGCGATCCTGGAGCGCGTCACCAACATCTCGATGGGCGTCCAGATCGACGGCGTCAACGAGTGGGAAGAGCTGGCCACCGAGCCGGGCCACGCCCCAACGGCGATCCGTCCGCTCGTCTGACGGATCCCGCTCCCGCCTCCTGCTCCACCCCGGAACCCGGCCTGCGCGCGCAGGCCGGGTTCCGGGCGTCGCGGTGCGCGCCCCAGCGCCTCCCCGGCTTGCGGAATCCGGACATAACGGTTGATCTTTACCCAGTGTCTCGTCCGGTCGTACCGCTTCGATGGAGTGCCCCGTGCGTCAGAACTTCCCCCTCTCATTCCGCTCGTCCCGCCCGTCCCGTCCGGGCGTGCGAGCCGCCGTCGGCCTTGCCGCGACACTCGCGCTCGTCGCGGTCCCGGCCGCGGCCGGACCCACGGCGGCCGCCACCGCCGACGCCCGTTCGGCGCCTTCGGCGGACCCCGCGGCGGTCCGCGACTGGAACGCCATCGCCACCGAGACGGTCGGCGACCACCTCGGCTCCTCGCATCCCTCCGGGCAGGGGGCCATCTGGCACGGTTTCGTCTCCGCCGCCGTCTACAACGCCGTGGTCGGCATCCAGGGCCGTTACGCCCCCTACGAATGGCGGGTGAAGGGGCCCTCCGCCGCCTCGCCCGAAGCGGCGGCCGTGGCCGCGGCCCACCGCGTACTGCTCGACTGCTTCCCCGACGCGCGGGCCCGCCTCGACGCCGCGTACACCGACTCCCTCGCCAAGATCCCCGACGGGCGCGCGAAGGAGCAGGGCGTGGCTTTCGGGGAACGCGCCGCCGACCACATCCTCAAGCTCCGCGAGGGAGACGGCCGGTACGCGCCGGTCGAGTTCACCGCCGAGCCCGCACCGGGTGTCTGGCGCCCCACCCCGCCCGGCCACCAGCCCTACCTCGACACCTGGCTCGGCAGGCTCCGCCCGATGGCGCTCACCTCTCCGGACCAGTTCCGTCCCGGCCCCCCGCCCGCCCTGTCCTCGGCCCGCTACGCCCAGGACGTGAACGAGCTCAAGGCCATGGGGGGGAGGACCGGTTCGGGCAGGACCGCGCGCCAGACCGAGACCGCCCGCTTCTTCGGCGGCAACCTGCTGGTGCAGTTCCAGACGGGGCTCCGGGACTACGCCGACCGGCACCGCCTCGGCATCGCCGACACGGCGCGGCTGTTCGCCGCGGCGAACACGTCGGCGGCCGACGCCGTCATCGCCTCGTGGGACGCCAAGTTCCACTACGCCTTCTGGCGGCCCGTCACCGCCATCCACCTGGCCGGCACCGACGACAACCCCGCCACCGAAGCGGACCCGAAGTGGCTGCCGCTGGCTCCGGAAACGCCGCCGCACCCCGACTACATCAGCGGCCACGCGACGGTCGCCAGTGCCGTGCTGCGGGCCGTGACCGGAGTGCTCGGCACCTCGCACCTCGACCTCCACGTCGGCTCCGAGGCCACCGGCACCACACGGCACTACAAGCACGCCGACGAGTTCAACAAGGACATGATCGACGCCCGGGTGTGGGTCGGGGTCCACACCCGCACCGCGGACGTCGTGGGGTGCCGGACCGGCAACCGCATCGGAACCTGGGTGCTCTCCCACCACTTCCGGCCGCTGGACCGGGCGGCCGCTTCACCGGCGTCACAGCCGTCGCAACCGTCGCAGCTGTCACTGCCGGCTCCGCCCAAGTGTCCGAGTTGAAGTCCAAATATCCCTCTAATCGGTTAATTGACCCGCATGGGGACATGACTGCCCCCCTGATGGGGATGTGTGTCGGACACCGACCGCACAGAGTCTGGAGCAACGTGGAGACCACCGGCACTGTATGGAGCTGTCCCTTCGACTACGCGGAGGCGCTCGAATTCGACCCTCAGCTCCGGCAGATGCTGGAGACCGATCCCGTGGCCCGTATCCGGATGCCGTACGGCGAGGGCGAGGCCTGGCTCGTCACGCGCTACGAGGACGTACGCACCGTGACCACCGACCGGCGGTTCAGCCGCAGCGCCGTCAGGGGGCGCGATTTCCCGCGGATGACGCCGGAGCCGATCGTGCAGTCCGAGTCGATCAACCTGATGGACCCGCCGGCGAGCAGCCGGCTGCGCAGCCTGGTCGCCAAGAGCTTCGCGCCGCGCCACGTCGAGCGGATGCGGCAGCGGACCCAGGGCGTGGTGGACCGGATGCTCGACCGGATGGCGGACCTCGGCCCGACCGTCGACCTCGTCGAACACGTGGCGGCGCCGCTGCCGCTCGTGACGATCTGCGAGGTCCTCGGCATCCCCGAGGACGACCGGCCGAGGCTGCGTGCCCACGCGCTCACCATGATGAACGTGAGCGCCGCCAACCGGGAGGCGGCCGTCCGGGCCAAGGCGGAACTGCGCTCCTACTTCGCCGGACTCAGCGCCGAGCGCCGCCGGGCGCCCGGCGACGACCTGATCAGTACGCTGGCCACCGCCCGCGACGGCGCGGAGCTCCTCGACGACGACGAGCTGGCGGTCATGTCGATGGTCCTGCTCATCACGGGCCAGGACACCACGACGTACGAGATCGGGAACATCGCGTACACCCTGCTCACCCGTCCGGAGGTACTGGGCGCACTCCGTGCGCGTCCCGGGCTCCTGCCGGGGGCGATCGAGGAGATGCTGCGCTTCATCCCGTTCCGCAAGGGCGTCGGCATCCCGCGGATCGCCACCGAGGACGTGGAACTGAGCGGGGTGCTGATCCGGGCCGGGGACGTCGTCCACGTCTCGTACCTCACCGCCAACCGCGACGAGCGGAAGTTCGACCGGCCCGACGAGCTGGACGTGGACCGGCCCACCGTTCCGCACATGACGTTCGGCTGGGGGGCGCACCACTGCCTCGGGGCGCCGCTGGCGGCGATGGAGCTCGAAGTCGTGTTCGGCACGCTCCTCGACCGCTTCCCGGGGCTGCGGCTGGCGGTGGACCCGTCACAAGTGCGCTGGAACACGACATCGATCTGGCGCCACCCGCTCGGCCTGCCCGTCGCGTGGTGACGTCCGCCCGTGTGACGACCGCCCGGCGACACCGCTGCCCGGCATGAGACAAGGAAGACCCATGGCCACACTGTGCCGACCGTCCGTCGCCGTACCCGACCACGTCATCACGATGGAGCAGACGCTGGCACTGGCCCGCGAGACGCACGCGGACCATCCGCAGCGCGACCTCGTCCTGCGCCTCATCGAGAACACGGGTGTCCGCACCCGCCATATCGTCCAGCCGGTCGAAGACACCCTCCGGCACCCCGGTTTCGAGATCCGCAACCGGCTGTACGAGGCCGAGGCGAAGGCGCGCGTCCCCGGTGTCGTACGCCGGGCGCTCGCCCACGCCGAGGTGGAGCCCGGTGACATCGACCTGATCGTCTACGTCTCCTGCACCGGCTTCATGATGCCGTCGCTGACCGCCTGGCTGATCAACACGATGGGGTTCCGGGCGGACACCAGACAGCTGCCCATCGCCCAGCTCGGCTGCGCCGGAGGCGGCGCGGCGATCAACCGCGCCCATGACTTCTGCACCGCGTACCCGCGGGCCAACGTGCTGATCGTGTCCTGCGAGTTCTGCTCGCTGTGCTACCAGCCGACCGACCTGGGTGTGGGTTCCCTGCTCTCCAACGGCCTGTTCGGCGACGCGGTCTCGGCGGCCGTGGTGCGGGGCGAGGGCGGCGTCGGCGTGCGGATCGAGCGCAACGGCTCCCACCTCGTGCCCGACACGGAGGACTGGATCTCGTACGCCGTGCGGGACACCGGGTTCCACTTCCTGCTCGACAAACGGGTCCCCGGAACCATGGAGATGCTGGCCCCGGCGCTCAAGGCCCTTGTGGCGGAGCACAGTTGGAAGATCCCGGAGATGGACTTCTTCATCGTCCACGCGGGCGGGCCGCGCATCCTCGACGACCTGTGCCACTACCTCGGCCTCCCGCCGGAGATGTTCCGCTTCAGCCGGGCCACGCTCACCGAACGCGGGAACATCGCCAGCTCCGTGGTCTTCGACGCCCTGGCCCGGCTGTTCGAGGAGGGCGGCGTCGAGAACGGGGCGGGCGGGCTCATCGCCGGGTTCGGGCCCGGCATCACGGCCGAGACCGCCATCGGCCGGTGGGCCGGTGCCGCGCCGGTCGCGACGGCGGTCGTCGAGGCACCGGCCACCGAGACGCCGGCCGTCGAAACGGTGGTCCCGGTCGGCTGACCCGCGGGACCGCTCCCGCGCCGGCCGGCCGCCCCGGGTACGGGGCCGGCCGGCCGTCGCGTTGCGCCGAGAGCGAGAGAGCGTTCCCCGGGGGAGCCCGGACCGGCAGAGTCACCCGTATGAAGCTACTGGTACTGGGCGGTACGGAGTTCGTCGGGCGCGCCGTCACCGACGACGCGCTGGCGCGGGGCTGGGACGTGACGGTGTTCCACCGCGGACACCACGCGCCGCCTCCCGGCGTCGTCGCCCTGCACGGCGACCGCACGGCGGAGGGCGGCCTCGCGGCGCTGGAGCGGGGGGAGTGGGACGTCGTCGTCGACACGTGGTCGGGCGCGCCGTCCGCCGTACGGGACGCGGCGCGGCTGCTGGCCGGGCGGGCCGGGCACTACGCGTACGTGTCGAGCGCGTCCGTGTACCGCTACCCGTCCCCGGCGGGGCAGGGCGAGGACGGGCCGCTGGTCGACGGCTCGGCCGACGCGGGCGGGGACGTCGCGTACCCGCAGGCCAAGCGGGGCGGTGAAGTCGCCGCGGCCGGGGCGTTCGGCGACCGGGCGCTGCTGGTGCGGGCCGGGCTCATCCTCGGCCCCGGCGAGAACATCGGCCGGCTGCCGTGGTGGCTGACGCGGATCGCCCGGGGCGGGCCGGTGCTGGCTCCCGGGCCGCGCGACCTGGCGTTGCAGTACGTCGACGCGCGTGACCTGGCGGCATGGATGCTGGACGCCGCCGCGGGCGGCCTGGGGGGACCGTACAACCTCGTCGGCCCGCGCGGGCACGCCACGATGGGCGGGCTGCTGGAGGAGTGCGTACGGGTGACGGGGGCCGGCGCACGGCTGCGCTGGACCGACCCGGAGGTGATCCTGGCGGCCGGCGTCGCACCGTGGTCGGAGCTGCCGGTGTGGGTTCCGCCGGGGGAGCTGTACGACGCGGTGCACGACACCGGCGTCGGCAAGGCGCTCGGTGCGGGGCTGCGCTGCCGGCCGGTGGCCGAGACGGTGGCCGACACCTGGGCGTGGCTCCAGGAGCTGGGCGGGGTGGCCCCGCAGCGGCCCGACCGGCCGGTGGTCGGCCTGGCCCCGGAGAAGGAGGCGCGGGTACTGGGGCGGCCGGCGGCCTGAGAACGCCTGAAGGGCGGGGGTGGGTACGGGACCGTCCGTACCCACCCCCGCCCTGGCAGGGGTGCTGATGCCGCCCGGCGGCACGGGACTGGCGCGACAGGACGTTCGCGCCGCCGGGCGGAGTTCGGGGAGGGGAGGGGAGAGGAGAGGAATGAGGAGAGGAAGAAGGGGCCCGCGGCGGGTGGCGATGAGCCACGGGGGTGTCCTCCCCTCAGGTCGAGGAGGGCACTCCGTGAACCTTGACCACCGCACTGGCTCGCTCGCCGCCGCGGCACCCGTTCCGTCCGTGACACCGGCCACCCCTCATAAGGGCCGGTGGTACGGACTGCGCGGCGGGCCGGACCTCCCGTCAGGCCCTCCGCGCGGTCTCGGTGTTACTCGTCGCGCAGAGCGCGGACCGCTTCCTCCACGCGCTTGCCGTACTCCGCGTCCGCGGCGTGGAAGTGCGCGAGGTTCTTCTCGATCACGTCGTCGCGGCTGACCTGCGAGAGGCCACCGGCGATGTTCGCGATCAGGCGGGACTTCTCCTCGTCCGACATCAGACGGTAGAGCTCACCGGCCTGGAAGAAGTCGTCGTCCTTGACGTGCTGGGCGTTGGCGTGCGTGCCGGTCCAGCCGGACACCGCGAGCGGGGCGGAGAGCGCCTCGTTCGTCTGGGCCGGGCCGTCGTAGGAGTTCGGCTCGTAGTTCTTGTCGTGGCGCGAGCCCTGGCGCGTCGCCATGACCCCGTCCCGGCCGTAGTTGTCGGCCTTGGTCGCCTTCGGGGCGTTGACCGGCAGCTGGGTGTGGTTGACGCCGAGGCGGTAGCGGTGGGCGTCCGCGTAGGCGAACAGCCGGCCCTGGAGCATCTTGTCGGGCGAGGGGCCGATGCCCGGAACGAAGTTGTTCGGGGAGAACGCGGCCTGCTCGACCTCGGCGAAGACGTTGTCCGGGTTCCGGTCGAGGACCAGACGGCCGACCCGCTGGAGCGGGTAGTCCGCGTGGGGCCAGACCTTCGTCACGTCGAACGGGTTGAAGCGGTAGTCGGCCGCCTCCGCCGCCGGCATGATCTGGACGTACAGCGTCCAGGACGGGTTGACGCCCCGCTCGATGGCCTGGAGCAGGTCCGTCTGGTGCGAGTTGGGGTCCTTGCCGGCGATCTCGGCGGCCTGCTCGGACGACAGGCAGCGGATGCCCTGGTTCGTCTTGAAGTGGTACTTGACGAAGAAGGCCCCGCCCTCGGCGTTCGTCCACTGGTAGGTGTGCGAGCCGAAGCCGTTCATGTGGCGGTACGACGCGGGGATGCCGCGGTCGCCCATCAGCCAGGTGATCTGGTGGGTGGACTGCGGGGAGTGCGCCCAGAAGTCCCAGACGTTGTCCGGCTCCTGCTTGCCCGTGAAGGGGTCGCGCTTCTGGGAGTGGATGAAGTCGGGGAACTTCACCGGGTCGTTGAGGAAGAACACCGGGGTGTTGTTGCCGACGAGGTCGTAGTTGCCCTCTTCGGTGTAGAACTTCACCGCGAAGCCGCGCGGGTCGCGGACCGCGTCCGCGCCACCGAGGTTGTCGGCGACGGTGGAGAAGCGGACGAACGTCTCGGTCCGCCTGCCCACCTCGCCGAGGAAGTCGGCGCGGGTGAAGCCGGTGACGTCGTCCGTCACCTCGAAGTAGCCGTACGCACCCGAACCGCGGGCGTGGACGACGCGCTCCGGGATGCGCTCACGGTTGAACCGGGCCAGCTTCTCCAGCAGGTGCTGGTCCTGGAGGAGGAGCGGGCCACCGACACCGGCGGCGGCGGAATTCTGGTTGTCGGCGACCGGGGCGCCTGACTCGGTCGTGAGCACACGCTTCGACATGGGGACCTTCCTGCGGGATCTGCTGGCGGCGTGAGGAGCGTAAGTACGCACCGATCGTGACGTCAACAGTTTGTTGAAGTTGAAGTTGAAGAGGATGGTCGGCCTGAGGCCGGCGCGAAGAGGGATCCGGGCGGCGGCAGCGCCTGGGCGCGACAGGACAGGTGTCAGCGCTGCCGCAGCCCGGAGTTCAGGGGCGGTCAGTCCTGGACGGGCTGACCGGAGAGGCGCTCGACCGAGCGCAGCAGGGCGGAGTGGTCCAGACCGCCGTCGCCCTGGGCGCGCAGCGAGGCGACCAGCTGGGCGACGACCGCGCCGACGGGGAGCGCCGCACCGACATTGCGGGCGGCGTCGGTGACGATGCCCATGTCCTTGTGGTGCAGGTCGATCCGGAAGCCGGGGGCGAAGTCCCGGTTGAGGAAGTTGGCCTTCTTGCGGGTCAGCACGGTCGAGCCGGCCAGTCCGCCGTTGAGGACGTCGAGGGCCGCTTCGAGGTCGACGCCGGACTTCTCCAGGAAGACCACGGCCTCGGCGCACGCCTGGATGTTGACCGCGACGATCAGCTGGTTGGCGGCCTTCACCGTCTGGCCGGAGCCGTGCGGACCGCACAGGACGATGGTCTTGCCGAGCGCTTCGAGGACCGGCTTGGCGGCGTCGAAGTCCTCCTGCGAACCGCCGACCATGATCGACAGTACGGCCTCGATCGCGCCGGCCTCGCCGCCGGAGACCGGGGCGTCCAGGACGCGCAGGCCCTTCTCGGCGCCGGCCTTGCCCAGGTCGACGGAGGTCTGCGGGGTGATCGAGGACATGTCGATCAGGAGGGCGCCCTTCCTGGCGTTCTCCAGGATGCCGTCCTCGCCGTACGCGATCGCCTCGACCTGCGGGGAGGCGGGCACCATCGTGATGATGACGTCGGCGTCCCTGACGGCCTCGGCGATCGAGGACGCGCCCTTGCCGCCGGCGGCGACGAGGCGGTCGATCTTGGGCTGCTCCAGGGTGTAGCCGGTGACGTCGTAACCCGCCTTCAGCAGGTTCTCGGACATGGGGGAGCCCATGATGCCGAGTCCGATGAAGCCGATCTTGGGGAGAGTGCTCATGAGGGGTGCCTCTTTCAACACACGCGGTTCAGCACACGCGTAGAAATGGTCAGGGGGAGAGCCAGCCGAAGGCTTCGGCGCTCGGGCGGTCGCCGGGCTTGTACTCCAGGCCCACCCAGCCGTCGTAACCGGCCTTCTTGAGCTGGTCGAGCAGCTCTTCCAGCGGCAGCGAGCCCGTGCCGGGCGCGCCGCGGCCCGGGTTGTCGGCGATCTGCACGTGGCCGGTCTTCCCGGCGTACGCCGCGATCACCTCGGGGAGGTTCTCGCCGTTCATCGACAGGTGGTAGATGTCCAGGAGGAACTTGGCGTTGCCGAGTCCGGTGGCCTCGTTGACCTTGTCGACGACCGCGATGCCGGCCGGTGCGCTCACCAGCGGGTAGAGCGGCGACTCCGGCTTGTTGAGGGTCTCGATCAGGAGGATCGCGCCCACCCGGTCGGCGGCGCGGGCGGCCGTCACCAGGTTCTCCAGGGCGAGCTTGTCCTGGACGTCCGGGTCGGCCCCTTCCACGCGGTTGCCGTAGAGCGCGTTGAGCGCCTTGCAGCCCACCGAGGCGGCGAAGTCCGCCGCGACGTCGATGTTGGCGCGGAAGCGGTCCGACTCCTCGCCCGGCACGGAGAGCGCGCCGCGGTCCGGACCGGGCAGCTGCCCGGCGTAGAAGTTCAGGCCGACCAGCTGGGTGCCGGCCTCGTCGAGCGCCTTCTTCAGGGCGTCGAGCTCGGCCTGGTCGGGGGTGGGGGTCTCGATCCAGGGCCACCACAGCTCGACCGCCTTGAAGCCCGCCGCGGCGGCGGCCGCGGGGCGCTCCAGGAGCGGGAGTTCCGTGAAGAGGATCGAGAGGTTCACATCGAAGCGCTGGTCCGTGTAGCCCATGAGGGTTTCGGCGCTCCTTCCGTATTGCGGAAGTTATTTTCTGCTTGATGGAATGTTGCATGGTGGCGCGGAGGGCTGTCAAGGGGGTGTGGCCAGGTCGGGGGCGCGCGCCCCGCCGACGGCGGCCCCCGCGACCGGCTGACGGGCCCCGGATCCCCGCCAGTACCGTGGGGGCATGGTGCGATTGAGAGTGGAGTTCACGACCGAACCCTTCGACCTCGACGAGGCGCCGGCGCACGCGCTGGCGGCCCGCGAGGTCATCCAGGTGGCCGAACTGGACGCCGTGGACGTCGGCCCGTTCGGGAACACCGCCGAGGGGGATGCGGACGCGGTGCTGACCGCGGTCGACGCGCTGCTGCGCACGTCGCTGGCCGCGGGCGCCACCCGGGTCTCGTTGCAGGTCAACGTGATCGGGGAGGGCGAGAAGTGACGGATCTCGGCGCGCCGGACGACCACCCCCTCGTCACCGCGGTCAAGCCGCTGGTCGACGCCATGGGCGGCGAGATGATGGTGCCGGAGCAGGCGGCGGCCGACGACGTGGTGCTGGCCTGGGAGGGCCGTGACGTCGTCGCCGTGCGGCTTCCGCAGCTCTCGGACTCGCTCGACCACATCCTGGCCGCCCTGGAGCG
Source organism: Streptomyces altiplanensis (assembly GCF_053591575.1). Lineage (NCBI taxonomy): Bacteria > Bacillati > Actinomycetota > Actinomycetes > Kitasatosporales > Streptomycetaceae > Streptomyces > Streptomyces altiplanensis. The sequence goes on from NZ_JBSFUB010000085.1 coordinate 23,703, forward strand.
CCGGCACGGCATGCCGCTGGCCGAGCTCGACCGCAAGGAGAAGCAGTCGGTCGTACGGGCCCTGGAGGCGCGCGGCGCCTTCTCGGTGCGGCACGGTGTGGAGACGGTGGCGAGCGCCCTGGGGGTCAGCCGCTTCACCGTCTACAACTACTTGAACAGGGAGAACAGCTCCAAGGGTGAGTAGCGTGCCGTCCAGTGGCTGGGCATATTTGATCGATCACTTCCAGGGGCCGCCGTCCGCACACCAGGACGGCGGCTTTTGCGTTCGCAAGATTTCAACAAAGTGTTGACGCGCTGTTCTTGAGGGCGTTAGCTATGCCCAGCCCGTCCAGCACAAGGCCACGGAGGCTCCCGTGACTTCAGGTTCGACGCCGGGCCTCGCCCGGTTCAACACCTCGGCGGACAGCGAGGCCCTGGCCACGCTCCACGAGGTGTGCGCCAGCTCGGCGTGGGGAAGCAAACTGCTCGCCCAGCGCCCGTACGCCAACGCGGAAGCCCTCTTCCTCGCCAGTGACGCCGCCACGGCCGAACTGACCACCGAAGATCTGGCCGAAGCGATGGCGGGCCACCCGCCGATCGGCCGGCCCAAGCCCGGAGACCCGACCTCCTCCCGCGAGCAGCGGGGGATGGCCGGAGCGTCCGAGGAACTCAAGGCCGAGATGCTCGAACTGAACCTGGCCTACCAGGAGAAGTTCGGACATGTCTTTCTGATCTGCGCCACCGGTGCGACCGGTGAGCAGATGCGTGACGCGATGCGGGACCGGATCGGCAACACCGCCGAGGCGGAGCGCGAGATCGTGCGCACCGAACTCGGGAAGATCAACCGGATCCGGCTGACCCGTCTCGTAGAAGAGGACAAGGACTGATGAGCACCGCGACCACTGCTTCGGTGTCCACGCACATCCTGGACACCAGCATCGGACGCCCCGCCGAGGGCGTCGCCGTCTCGCTCACCGCCCGCAGCGGCAGTGACGCCGGGTGGGTGGCGCTCGGCGGGTCCGCGACCGACGCGGACGGGCGCTGCAAGGACCTGCCGGCCCTGCCGGAAGGCACGACCCACGTACGTCTCGACTTCGAGACCGAGGCGTACTTCTCGAACATGTCCAGCACGAAGAAGCAAGCCGAGGCACAGCAGGACGCCCCCCGCGTAAGGGACAGCGGCGCGTTCTTCCCGGAGGTGGCGATCACGTTCGCCGTCGTACCGGGCGAACATTTCCACGTACCGCTGCTGCTCAACCCGTTCGGCTACTCCGTATACCGAGGGAGCTAGCACCGACATGCCCACGATTCTCGGCCAGAACCAGTACGGCAAAGCAGAGAACCGCGTCGTCAGGATCACGCGGGACGGCGACACCCACCACATCAAGGACCTGAACGTCTCCGTCGCCCTCTCCGGCGACATGGACGACGTCCACTACTCCGGCTCCAACGCGAACGTCCTGCCCACGGACACCACCAAGAACACGGTGTACGCGTTCGCCAAGGAGTACGGCATAGAGTCCGCCGAGCAGTTCGGCATCCACCTCGCCCGGCACTTCGTGACGTCGCAGGAGCCGATCAAGGTCGCCCGGATCCGGATCGAGGAGTACTCCTGGGACCGCATCGCGACCTCGGACAACAACTCGAAGTTCATCGGGTCGGACGAGGTCAACCACTCCTTCGTCCGCAAGGGCCAGGAGCTGCGCACCACGCAGATCACCTTCGACGGTGAGAAGTGGGAGATCATCTCCGGTCTCAAGGACCTCACGGTCATGAACTCCACCAACTCGGAGTTCTGGGGCTACGTCAAGGACAAGTACACGACGCTCAAGGAGGCGTACGACCGCATCCTGTGCACCGACGTCTCCGCCGCCTGGCGCTACAACTGGACCAGCGACGAAGAGCGGATGCCCAACTGGGAGAAGTCGTACGAGCAGGCCAAGAAGCACATCCTCCAGGCCTTCGCCGAGACGTACTCCCTCTCGCTCCAGCAGACCCTGTACCAGATGGGTTCGCGGGTCATCAACAGCCGCAGTGAGATCGACGAGATCCGCTTCTCACTGCCGAACAACCACCACTTCCTGGTCGACCTCGAGCCCTTCGGGCTGAAGAACGACAACGAGGTCTACTTCGCCGCCGACCGTCCCTACGGCCTCATCGAGGCCACCATCCTGCGGGACGGCGTCGAGCCGAAGATCCCGGTCGACATGACCAACCTCTGACGCGGGACCGGTACGCCCCCGCCCGCCCGTAGTCGGGCGGGGGCGCCCCGGACCGGAGGGAACATCCCATGGCACAGCCTGCAACGGAGCCGGCAGAAGCAGCAGAAGGCCCGTGTTCCGCCCCACTGGCAGGACCGATGGTCCACCCGGTGGATGAAAAGCTCTCCACTTCGCGGCTCGTCCCCGCCGCTCTCCAGCACATCGCCGCCATGTACGCGGGCGTGGTCACCCCTCCGCTCATCATCGGCCAGGCCGTCGGCCTGGACGCCGCGGGAATGACCCGGCTGATCGCCGCGAGCCTGCTCATCGCCGGCCTCGCCACCATCCTGCAGACCATCGGCATCGGCGGCTTCGCCGGAAACCGGCTGCCCTTCGTGAACGCCGCGTCCTCGGCCGGCATCGCCCCGATGCTCGCCATCGCGGAGACCACCGCCCCCGGGCGTCAGCTCCCCGCGATCTACGGCGCCGTGATGGTCGCCGGAGTCTTCTGCCTCACCGTCGGCCCCTTCTTCGGCCGGCTGCTGCGCTTCTTCCCGCCCCTGGTCACCGGCGTCGTCATCACCCTCATCGGCGTCACGCTGATGCCCGTGCCCGTCACCTGGGCGCAGGGCGGCGACAAGACCGCCACCGACTTCGGCGCCATGAAGTACCTCGCGCTCGCCGCCTTCACGCTCATGGTCATCCTGCTGATCCAGCGCTTCGGCAGGGGTTTCGTCAAGCAGGTCGCGCTCCTCCTGGGCATGCTGGTGGGCACGCTCGCCGCGATCCCGTTCGGTATGGCCGACTTCAGCGCGCTGAAGTCCGCGCCGGTCGCGGCGCTGCCCACGCCCTTCGCCTTCGGCGCCCCCGAGTTCCAGCCCGCCGCGATCCTCTCGCTGTGCATCGTGATGCTGGTGCTGATGACCGAGTCGTCGGCCGGCATGCTCGCCCTCGGCGAGATCTGCGAGCGCAGGACCAACGGCAGGACCATCACCCGCGGTCTGCGCACCGACGGCATCGCCACGCTCGTCGGCCCGGTCTTCGGCGGCTTCCCCACCAGCGCCTTCGCCCAGAACGTCGGAGTCGTCACCCTCACCAGGGTGCGCAGCCGGTACGTCGTCGCCGTCGCGGGCGGAGCGCTCCTGGTCCTCGGCGCCTTCCCGGTGCTCGGCGCGGTCGTCTCCACCGTCCCGATGCCGGTACTCGGCGGCGCGGGCATCGTCCTCTTCGGCTCGATCGCGGTCAGCGGCATCCGCACCCTCTCCGAGGCCGGACTCGACGACAGCTCCAACATCATCCTCGTGGCGGTCTCGCTCGGCGCGGGCATCATCCCGCTCGCCGCGCCCACCTTCTACGTGGACTTCCCCGCCTGGGCACAGACCGTGCTCGGCTCCGGAATCAGCGCCGGCGCCCTGGTCGCGGTCCTGCTCAACCTCTTCTTTCACCATCTCGGCACCCGGAGCCACGCGGCTGCGGCACTCAAATCCTCCTAGGGTCCTGCCGTGCCCACAACACCGAGCGAAGAAGGACGCACCATGGCAGCATCACCGGCAGCCGCGCGCACCATCATCGAGAACTGTGCCATCGCCACCGTCGACGCACACGACACCGAGTACGCCTCCGGCTACATCGTCGTCGCCGGCAACCGCATCGAGTCGGTCGGCGCGGGCAAGGCCCCGGAGGGCCTGGAGAACGTCGTACGCCGCATCGACGGAACAGGGCACCTGGTCACCCCCGGCCTGGTCAACACGCACCACCACTTCTACCAGTGGCTGACCCGTGGCCTGGCCACCGACCACAACCTCTTCAACTGGCTCGTCGCGCTGTACCCGACCTGGGCGCGCATCGACGAGCCCATGGCGAGGGCCGGTGCGCAGGGCTCGCTGGCGATGATGGCCCGCGGCGGCGTCACCACCGCGATGGACCACCACTACGTCTACCCCAAGGGCTCGGGCGACCTGTCCGGCGCCATCATCGGGGCCGCCTCCGAGACGGGCGTACGCTTCACCCTCGCCCGCGGGTCCATGGACCGCAGCGAGAAGGACGGCGGCCTGCCGCCGGACTTCGCCGTCGAGACCCTCGAGGGCGCGCTGGCCGCGACCGAGGAGACCGTCAAGAAGCACCACGACGCCTCCTTCGACGCGATGACGCAGGTGGCGGTCGCCCCCTGCTCGCCGTTCTCGGTCTCCACCGAACTGATGAGGCAGGGCGCCGAACTGGCCCGCCGCCTGGGCGTACGGCTGCACACGCACGGCAGCGAGACGGTCGAGGAGGAGCAGTTCTGCAAGGAACTGTTCGGCATGGGCCCGACCGAGTACTTCGAGTCGACCGGCTGGCTCGGCAGCGACGTGTGGATGGCCCACTGCGTCCACATGAACGACTCCGACATCGCCGCCTTCGCCCGTACGGGCACGGGTGTGGCCCACTGCCCGTCCTCCAACGCCCGCCTCGCGGCCGGCATCGCCCGCGTCCCCGACATGCTGAAGGCCGGCGTCCCGGTCGGCCTAGGCGTCGACGGCACGGCGTCCAACGAGTCGGGCGAGCTGCACACCGAGCTGCGCAACGCCCTGCTGATCAACCGCCTCGGCGCGCACCGCGAGGCGGCGCTGAACGCCCGCCAGGCGCTGCGTCTGGGTACGTACGGCGGAGCCCAGGTGCTCGGCCGCGGCGACCAGATCGGTTCGCTGGAGGCCGGCAAGCTCGCCGACCTGGTGATGTGGAAGATCGACGGACTCGGCCACTCCACCATCGCCGACCCGGTCACCGCGATCGTCTTCGGCGCCGCGGCCCCGGTCACCCTGTCGCTCGTCGACGGCAAGCCCGTCGTCGAGGACAACCACCTGATCACGGTGGACGAGGACGCCATCGCCCGCACCGCGCGGGCCGAGTCCCAGCGGCTCGCGCGGATCGTCGCGCAGGGCTGAGAGTCCCCCCGGAAGTCCGGCTGAGGGGGACGGCCCTCAGCCGGCGGCCGCGGACCCGAGCGGGGTCCACGGCAGCTGTGCCCGGGGGCGCGCGCCCAAGCGCCCGCGCCCCCGGGGGCGGTGACGAACCGTCACCGCGACCGCCTCCGCCCGCACCCCCTCCGAGATCCCACCGCTCCATCCCCAACCCCCCATGCGTCATGCACGTCTGCACCACCTGCTTCAACGCTCCGCTCCGCACCACCTCCAAGACACCCACGTCCCCGCCGACGTGTAACCGACCGGAGGAACCGCCGTGGCCGCCAAGCCCAGGTTTCGCAAAGACGCAGTCGCCGCATCCGATCCCCAGTCCGGATCCCCGTCCGGCCCCGACCTGACCCATCCGGTCGACGAGAAGCTCCCGCCCGTCAAGATGTTCACCAGCGGCCTCCAGCACGTGGCCGCGATGTACGCCGGTGTGGTGGCCCCGCCCATGATCGTCGGCCCCGCCGTGGGCCTCGACGTCAAGGAGACGGCCTTCCTCATGGGGGCCAGCCTCTTCACCGCGGGCATAGCCACCCTCCTCCAGACCCTCGGGTTCTGGAAGATCGGCGCGAAGCTCCCCTTCGTCAACGGCGTGTCCTTCGCCGGTGTGACCCCCATGGTCGCCATCGGCAAGGACCGGGGCCACGACGGCATCGCCGTCATCTTCGGCGCGATCATCGTGGCCGGCATCCTCGGCTTCGTACTCGCCCCGTACTTCTGCAAACTGCTGCGCTTCTTCCCGCCCGTGGTCACCGGCACCGTCATCACCCTGATCGGTGTCTCACTGCTGCCCGTCGCCTTCAACTGGTCGCAGGGCGGCAACTCCCAGGCCGACGACTACGGCTCGATGACCAACATCGGCATGGCCGCCCTGACCTTCGTGATCGTCCTGGCCCTGCGCAAGCTCCTGCGCGGTTTCCTCCAGCAGATCGCGATCCTGCTCGGTCTCGTCATCGGCACCCTCATCGCCATCCCGGTCGGCATCACCGACTTCGGCGCCATCAGGAGCGCCGGCCTCGTCGGCTTCCCGACCCCGTTCTACTTCGGCGCCCCGCAGTTCGAGATCGCCGCGATCATCTCCATGTGCATCGTGATGCTGGTGTGCATGACCGAGTCGACCGCCGACATGCTCGCCCTCGGCAAGATCGTCGGCCGCCCGGCCGACGAGAAGACCGTCGAGGGCGGTCTGCGCGCCGACACCCTGGGCAGCGCGATCAGCCCGCTGTTCAACGGCTTCATGTGCAGCGCCTTCGCACAGAACATCGGCCTGGTCGCCATGACGAAGGTCCGCAGCCGCTTCGTCGTCGCCGCCGGCGGCGGCATCCTGATCCTGCTCGGCCTGTGCCCGGTCCTGGCCTCCGTGATCGCGCTCGTACCGCTGCCGGTACTCGGCGGCGCGGGCATCGTCCTCTTCGGTACGGTCGCGGCCAGCGGCGTCCAGACCCTCGCCACGGCCGCGCTGGAGAAGGGCGAGAACGCCCTGATCGTCGCCGCCGCCCTCGGCATCGGCCTGATCCCGATCGCGGCGCCGACGTTCTACCACGCCTTCCCCGAGGACCTGCTGGTGGTGCTCGACTCGGGCATCAGCACCGGGTGCGTGGTGGCCATCGTCCTCAACCTGGCCTTCAACCACTTCGGCAAGAAGGGCGGCGAGGACGAGAACGTCACCCAGCCGGAGATCCCGGACCAGATCCCGGCGGCCGCCCACTGACCACCGGCCACCGACACGACGGCGTGCGGCGCCCGCGGGACGACCGACACGCACGACGCCATGAGGTGAGACCCAGTGAACCTGCGCGACCTGGTGTACAGGCTGTACGCACGCCGGGTGGAAGGC
>NZ_JBSFUB010000086.1:0-30120 GCF_053591575.1 Streptomyces altiplanensis
AGCCCCCGCCGGCCGAATCCGGCGGGGGCTCCGGGTGCGCGGGCGTACCGGGGGAGGGGCGACGCGCCCCGGCGTGGCGGTACTCCGCGAACACGCCGGAATCGCCAACTTCCGTAACTTTCGGGGAGTTTGGGGTGAGTTGCTGCGTTATTGTAATGCGTGCCACACCCCGGCGCGGGGCCGGGCGTTGTACAACGTAAGCTGTACCGGTGCTGATTCGCGGCAAGTGGGGCGATACTGCCTCGGGATTTCGCCCGTGGACGGTCCATCGCTCCGGCGGACCGGCGGCGTGTCCGAAATGGGATGTATTGGGTCAGCAGTGTAGAACGGGAGATGTGACGGCAATGGCTACGGGAACTCTCCGGCTCCGAGATGCTTCCGCCGTCCCCGCACCGGGCCGTCCGCGATGACCGGCACCCGGCACGTGCGCCCCGACGCCCACACGCGCACCACCCTCGACAAGGCCGCCGACGAGAATTTCCCGGTGGCTCCCTTCTTTCTGCCGCGCGCCTGGCGGGACGACCTGATGGCCGTCTACGGCTATGCCCGTCTCGTCGACGACATCGGCGACGGCGACCTCGCCCCCGGTGACGCCGACGCCCGCCTCCTCGGCCTCGACCCCGCCCTGGCCGACGACCGCCTCGCCGTGCTCGACGCCTTCGAGGCCGACCTGCGCCGCGTCTTCGACGCCTCGGGGGACGGTCCGCGCCACCCCATCCTGCGGGCGCTGGCCCCCACCGTGCGCCGCCGCTCGCTCACCCCCGAGCCCTTCCTCGGGCTCGTCGAAGCCAACCGGCAGGACCAGCTCGTACGGCGCTACAAGACGTACGACGACCTCCTCGCGTACTGCGAGCTGTCCGCCAACCCCGTCGGCCGGCTGGTCCTGGAGATCACCGGCACCGCCAGCCCCGAACGGATCCGCCGCTCGGACGCGGTCTGCACCGCCCTGCAGATCGTCGAACACCTCCAGGACGTCGGCGAGGACCTCGGCCGCGACCGGATCTACCTGCCCGCCGACGACATGGCGCGCTTCCACGTCGAGGAGGCCGACCTGGCGGCGCCGTCCGCGAACGCCTCGGTGCGCGCGCTGATCGCCTACGAAGCGGAACGCGCCGGGTGCCTGCTCGACGAAGGCGCCCCGCTCGTGGGCAGCGTCCACGGCAGGCTCAAGCTGCTGCTCGCCGGTTTCGTCGGCGGTGGACGCGCCGCCCTCACGGCGGTCGCGGCCGCCGGCTACGACGTACTTCCCGGACCGCCCAAACCCACCAAGCTGAGTCTGCTGCGCGCAGTGGGAGCTGTCTTGCGACGAGACCGAAGAGAGGGGTGATCCGGCCCGTGGAGGGACTCACGCAGATGTCCGCACCGGTACTCGCCGCGTACAGCTACTGCGAGGCAGTGACCGGAGCGCAGGCGCGCAATTTCGCGTACGGCATCAGGCTGCTGCCGACCGACAAGCGCAACGCCATGTCCGCGCTGTACGCGTTCTCGCGGCGCGTGGACGACATCGGCGACGGAGTGCTCGCGCCCGAGGTCAAGCAGGTGCGGCTCGAAGAGACCCGCGCGCTGCTCGACCGCGTCCGGGCGGGCGCCGTCGACGACGACGACACCGACCCGGTCGCCGTGGCGCTCGCGGACACGGCGCGCCGCTTCCCGATCCCGCTCGAAGGTCTCGACGAACTCATCGACGGCGTCCTCATGGACGTGCGCGGCGAGACCTACGAGACCTGGGACGACCTCAAGGTCTACTGCCGGTGCGTCGCGGGCGCCATCGGACGGCTCTCCCTGGGGGTGTTCGGCACCCAGGCCGGCACGCTCTCCACGGAACGCGCCTCCGAGTACGCCGACACGCTCGGCCTCGCCCTCCAGCTCACGAACATCCTCCGCGACGTCCGCGAGGACGCCGGGAACGGCCGCACGTACCTGCCCGCCGACGACCTCGCCAAGTTCGGTTGCTCGGCCGGTTTCCACGGCGCGACCCCGCCCGACGGGTCCGACTTCACGGGCCTCGTCCACTACGAAGTGCGCCGCGCCCGCGCCCTGTTCGCCGAGGGCTACCGGCTGCTTCCCCTGCTCGACCGGCGTTCCGGCGCCTGCGTCGCCGCCATGGCCGGCATCTACCGCCGGCTCCTCGACCGCATCGAGCGCGACCCCGGGGCCGTGCTGCGCGGCCGGGTCTCGCTGCCCGGACACGAGAAGGCGTACGTCGCCGTGCGCGGTCTCTCGGGGTTCGACGCCCGTACCGTCTCCCGGCTCCACACCAGGAGGCGTGTCTGATGCGGCCCGTCGCGGTCGGCGGGACGGACACGCACAAGGAAGGCGCAACCCCCCGGCGGGCCGGCGCGTCCCCGACTGCAGCGGCCCGCAGTCCGTACACCGTCGGCGAGGCCCGGGGGGAGAGCGCATGACACGCGGCACGACGGGCTCCGTGTCCCCCGCGCCCGCGGGGCCGTCCGCACACGCGGTCGTCGTCGGAGGAGGACTGGCCGGCGTCACGGCCGCGCTCCGGCTGGCCGACGCCGGGATGCGGGTGACGCTGCTCGAAGGGCGCCCGCGCCTGGGCGGCCTCGCGTTCTCGTTCCGCCGCGGCGACCTCACCGTCGACAACGGACAGCACGTCTATCTGCGCTGCTGCACCGCCTACCGGTGGTTCCTCGACCGGGTGGAGGGCGCCGGACTCGCGCCGCTGCAGAGCCGCCTCGACGTACCCGTGCTCGACGTCGGCCGCAGCGCCGGGCCCCGGCTCGGGCGGCTGCGCCGCACCGGGCTGCCCGTACCGCTGCACCTCGCGGCCGGCCTGGCGGCGTACCCGCACCTCTCCCTCGCCGAGCGTGCGGGCGTCGGACGGGCCGCGCTCGCCCTCAAGAAGCTCGACCCGGCCGATCCCGCCCTGGACGGTGTGGACTTCGCCACCTGGCTGGGCCGCCACGGGCAGTCCGGGCGCACCATCGAGGCGCTGTGGGACCTCGTCGGCGTCGCGACGCTCAACGCGACCGCGTCCGACGCCTCGCTCGGCCTCGCCGCGATGGTCTTCAAGACCGGCCTGCTCTCCGAGCCCGGCGCGGCCGACATCGGCTGGGCGCACGTACCCCTCGGCGATCTGCACGACACGCTCGCCCGCAAGGCACTCGACTCGGCGGGCGTGCGGACAGAGCTGCGGACCAAGGTCACCTCCATCTCCCGTTCGGCGAGCGGCGGTTGGGAGGTGGACACGGCGGGGGAGCGGATCGGGGCCGGCACCGTCGTGCTCGCCGTGCCCCAGAGCGAGACGCACGCCCTGCTGCCCGGGGGTGTCATCGACGACCCCGACCGGCTGCTGGACATCGGCACCGCGCCGATCCTCAACGTCCATGTCGTGTACGACCGCAAGGTGCTGCGCCGGCCCTTCTTCGCCGCGCTCGGCACCCCCGTCCAGTGGGTCTTCGACCGTACGGAGTCCTCCGGGCTGAAGGGCGGCGGGCAGTACCTCGCCGTCTCCCAGTCGGCCTGCCAGGACGAGATCGACGCGCCCGTGGCCGAGCTGCGCGCGCGCTATCTCCCGGAGCTGGAGCGGCTGTTGCCCGCCGCCCGCGGCGCGGGCGTGCGCGACTTCTTCGTCACCCGGGAGCGGACAGCGACGTTCGCCCCCACCCCCGGCGTCGGACGGCTGCGCCCCGGCGCCCGTACGCACGCGCCCGGCCTGTACCTGGCCGGCGCGTGGACCGCCACCGGATGGCCCGCGACCATGGAGGGTGCCGTGCGCAGCGGCATCACCGCCGCCGGCGCGGCGCTCCGCGAACTCGGCCGCGCCCATGAACATCCGTTGCAGGAGGCGGTATGAGCACTGGCATTGATACAAGAGGAGAGCCTGTGACCCCGGTGAATCCGGTGGACAACACCACGGTGGACATCGCCGCGCTTCTGGAGCGCGGCCGCACCCTGTCCACGCCGGTGCTGAAGGCCGCCGTGGACCGGCTCGCACCGCCCATGGACACCGTCGCGGCCTACCACTTCGGGTGGATCGACGCACAGGGGCGGCCCGCCGACGGCGACGGCGGCAAGGCCGTGCGCCCGGCGCTCGCGCTGCTGTCCGCCGAGGCGGCGGGTGCATCGCCCGAGGTCGGTGTCCCCGGTGCCGTCGCCGTGGAACTCGTGCACAACTTCTCCCTGCTCCACGACGACCTGATGGACGGCGACGAGCAGCGCCGCCACCGCGACACCGTGTGGAAGGTGCACGGCCCCGCGCAGGCGATCCTCGTCGGTGACGCGCTCTTCGCGCTCGCCAACGAGGTGCTGCTGGAGCTCGGCACCGTCGAGGCGGGGCGCGCCACGCGCCGGCTCACCACCGCGAGCCGCAAGCTCATCGACGGCCAGGCGCAGGACATCTCCTTCGAGCACCGCGAGCGGGTCACCGTCGAGGAGTGCCTGAAGATGGAGGGCAACAAGACGGGCGCGCTGCTCGCCTGCGCCGTCTCCATCGGCGCGGTGCTCGGCGGGGCGGACGACCGTACGGCCGACACGCTGGAGGCGTACGGCTACCACCTCGGTCTCGCCTTCCAGGCCGTCGACGACCTGCTCGGCATCTGGGGCGACCCCGACGCCACCGGCAAGCAGACCTGGAGCGACCTGCGCCAGCGCAAGAAGTCCCTGCCCGTCGTCGCGGCGCTCGCCGCGGGCGGCGCCGCCTCCGAGCGGCTCGGTGAACTGCTCTCCGCCGACGCCAAGAGCAACGAATTCGACAGCTTCTCCGAGGAGGAGTTCGCCACCAGGGCGGCTCTGATCGAGGAGGCGGGCGGCCGCGAGTGGACGGCGCAGGAAGCCCGCAGGCAGCACGCCGTCGCCATCGAGGCGCTGGACGGCGTCGACATGCCCCCGCAGGTGCGTGCGCAGCTCACCGCGCTCGCGGACTTCGTCGTCGTACGGAAGAGATGATCAGTATCCGCCTCATATGACTCGCAGTCGCCGGCCGGTGTCAGGGAAACCGGGCGCCGGCCGACGTCGGACCCCAGCACAGCAGAGAAACCAACTGCACGAAGGGGAAACCATGACAGCGACGACCGACGGAAGCACCGGGGCCGTGGAGCCCCGCGCAGCCGCGGCCAGCGAACTCACCGACAACACCGCCGGCGCCGGCCTCGCCCCGTCCGGCGTCCTGGACGCGGCACGGCGGGCCACGGACCGCGCGGTCGAGCACCTGCTCGCCCAGCAGGACGCCCAGGGCTGGTGGAAGGGCGACCTCGAGACCAATGTGACCATGGACGCCGAGGACCTGCTGCTCCGTCACTTCCTGGGCACCGAGGACGACAGGACCCTCCGGGCCGCCGCGCTCTTCATCCGCGGCGAGCAGCGCGACGACGGCACCTGGGCCACCTTCTACGGCGGACCCGGCGACCTCTCCACCACCATCGAGGCGTACGTCGCCCTGCGGCTCGCCGGAGACCTGCCGGGCGACCCGCACATGGCGCGTGCCGCGGCCTGGATCAGGGATCACGGCGGCATCGCCGCGAGCCGCGTCTTCACCCGCATCTGGCTCGCGCTCTTCGGCTGGTGGAAATGGGACGACCTGCCCGAGCTGCCACCCGAGCTGATCTTCCTCCCCTCGTGGTTCCCGCTCAACATCTACGACTTCGGCTGCTGGGCCCGGCAGACCATCGTGCCGCTGACCGTGGTCTCGGCGAAGCGTCCCGTACGCCCCGCGCCGTTCGCGCTCGACGAGCTGCACACCGACCCGCGGGTGCCGAACCCGCCCAGGGGGCTCGCCCTGCCGACCGGCTGGGAGGGTGCTTTCCAGCTGCTCGACAAGGCCCTGCACGTCTACCGCAAGGTCGCGCCCGCCAGACTGCGCGACGCCGCGATGAACAGCGCGGCGCGCTGGATCATCGAGCGGCAGGAGAACGACGGCTGCTGGGGCGGCATCCAGCCGCCCGCCGTGTACTCCCTGATCGCGCTCCACCTGCTCGGATACGACCTGGACCATCCGGTGATGCGCGCCGGACTCGAATCGCTCGACCGGTTCACGGTGTGGCGCGAGGACGGCTCCCGCATGATCGAGGCCTGCCAGTCGCCGGTCTGGGACACCTGCCTCGCCATCATCGCCCTGGCCGACGCGGGGGTGCGCCCCGACGACCCGGCGCTCGTCAAGGCGGCCGACTGGATGATGAGGGAGCAGATCGTACGGCCGGGCGACTGGGCCGTACGCCGGCCCGGACTGGAGCCGGGCGGCTGGGCGTTCGAGTTCCACAACGACAACTACCCGGACATCGACGACACCGCCGAGGTCGTCCTGGCGCTCCGGCGCGTCGCGCACCCGGACCGCGGGCGCATAGAAGCGACCGTCGAGCGCGCCGTCCGCTGGAACCTCGGAATGCAGTCGAAGAACGGTGCCTGGGCGGCATTCGACGCCGACAACACCAGCCCCTTCCCCAACCGGCTGCCCTTCTGCGACTTCGGTGAGGTCATCGACCCGCCGTCCGCCGACGTCACCGCGCACGTGGTGGAGATGCTGGCGGTCGAGGGCAAGGCGTACGACTCGCGGACCCGGCGCGGCATCGAGTGGCTGCTGGCGCAACAGGAACCCAGCGGCGCCTGGTTCGGCCGCTGGGGTGTCAACTACGTGTACGGAACGGGATCGGTGGTGCCGGCGCTGACCGCGGCCGGACTGCCCGCCGCCCACCCGGCGATCCGCCGTGCCGTCGGCTGGCTCGAGTCCGTCCAGAACGACGACGGCGGCTGGGGCGAGGACCTGCGGTCGTACCGGGAGGCCCGGTGGGCCGGGCACGGTGTCTCGACCGCCTCGCAGACCGCCTGGGCGCTGCTGGCCCTGCTCGCCGCGGGGGAGCGGGAGCGCAGGTCCGTCGAGCGGGGGGTCGCCTGGCTCGCCGAGACCCAGCGGGAGGACGGTTCCTGGGACGAGCCGTACTTCACGGGCACCGGGTTCCCCTGGGACTTCTCCATCAACTACAACCTCTACCGCCAGGTCTTCCCGCTCACCGCGCTCGGGCGGTACGTCCACGGAGAGCCCACCTTCCCGGGCCTTCGGCAGGGGACCTGATGAGCCGGTCCCCGGCGCTCCCGGGGTCCGTGCCGCTGCTGATCGCCTGCGCGCTCGGCATCGAACGGTTCGCGCTGCGCGGCGGTGACCGCGAGGGGGCCCCGGGACCCGTGACCGTACTCCGTACGGGCATGGGTCCCGGGGCGGCCGAGGCGGCCGTCAGCAGGGCGCTCGGCCCCGGCCGCCCGGCCGGGGACGCCGCCGTCATCGCCTCCGGTTTCTGCGCCGGGCTCGTCCCCGGCATGCGCCCCGGGGACCTGGTCGTCGCCGACGAGACCCGCGGCCCCCGCGGCAGCACGGCCTGCACGGGCGTGGAGCTGCTGGCCGGGGCGCTGGCCAGGGCGGTGCCCGGGCGCACCGTCCACACCGGCCCGCTGACCGTCTCCGACCACGTCGTACGCGCTCACGAGCGGGCCGGGCTGCGGGCCACCGGGGCCATCGCGGTGGACATGGAATCCGCCGCCACGCTCTGGAGCGCACTGCGGGCGGGGCCGCGTCCGGTTGCGGCCGTACGAGTGGTCGTGGACGCTCCAGAACATGAGCTCGTGCGCATGGGGACGGTCCGGGGTGGAATATCGGCCTTCCGTGTTCTTCGCGCAGTCCTTCCGGCTTTCTTCGAATGGCACCGTTCTTTGCTGCTCCCCAGGAGGTGAGCTAGATGGCCATGCCACTCCGTCAGACCATCAGGGTCGGGACGTACCTCGTAGAACAGAAGCTCCGCAAGCGTGAGAAGTTTCCGCTCATCGTCGAGCTGGAACCCCTCTACGCCTGCAACCTCGCATGCGAGGGCTGTGGCAAGATCCAGCACCCGGCAGGGGTTCTGAAGCAGCGCATGCCCGTGGCCCAGGCCGTGGGCGCGGTACTCGAATCGGGCGCTCCGATGGTCTCCATCGCGGGCGGCGAACCGCTGATGCATCCTCAGATCGATGAGATCGTGCGGCAGCTGGTGGCGAAGAGGAAGTACGTGTTCCTCTGCACCAACGCGATGCTGCTGCGCAAGAAGATCGAGAAGTTCACGCCTTCGCCGTACTTCGCCTTCGCCGTGCACATCGACGGGCTGCGCGAGCGGCACGACGAATCGGTGGCGAAGGAAGGCGTGTTCGACGAAGCGGTGGAAGCGATCAAGGAGGCCAAGAAGCGCGGCTTCCGGGTCACCACCAACTCCACCTTCTTCAACACCGACACCCCGCAGACGATCATCGAGGTGCTCAACTACCTCAATGACGACCTGAAGGTGGACGAGATGATGATCTCGCCCGCCTACGCGTACGAGAAGGCCCCCGACCAGGAGCACTTCCTCGGTGTCGAGCAGACCAGGGAACTGTTCCGGAAGGCGTTCTCCGGCGGCAACCGGCGGCGCTGGCGGCTGAACCACTCGCCGCTCTTCCTGGACTTCCTGGAGGGCAAGGCGGACTTCCCGTGCACGGCGTGGGCGATTCCCAACTACTCGCTCTTCGGCTGGCAGCGGCCCTGCTACCTGATGAGCGACGGATACGTTCCGACGTACCGGGAGCTCATCGAGGACACCGACTGGGACAAGTACGGGCGGGGCAAGGACCCGAGGTGCGCCAACTGCATGGCGCACTGCGGCTACGAGCCGACAGCCGTGCTCGCCACCATGGGCTCGCTCAAGGAGTCGCTGCGCGCGGCCCGCGAGACCGTCTCGGGAAACCATGGGTGACGTGATGAACGCCGGTGGCCCGGGGAAGTCCGGGCGCCGGCGAGCAGGACGACGACGAGGTGACAGAGGCCGCGAAGGCGGTCTTTGCCACCGGCACCCCGGCCCGCACCGGCGTGATCACCGGAGGCGGGTCACCCCCGTCCCGGTGGCCGGGAGGTCCGGCCCCGCCGGCGAAAGCTGAGGAGAGCGCGCGATGACGGACGGCGAGCCGAAGGGATTCGACCTGGCGGGGCTCCTCGCCGAACGCGGGGCCGAGCGCTACGAGCTGCATGCCAGGCACCTGAACCACCAGCTGCCGCGCATGCTGCGCACCATCGGCTTCGACAAGGTCTACGAGCGCGCCGAGGGCGCCTACTTCTGGGACGCGGAAGGCAACGACTACCTCGACATGCTCGCGGGCTTCGGCGTGATGGGCCTCGGCCGGCACCATCCCGTCGTGCGCAAGGCGCTGCACGACGTCCTCGACGCCTCGCTCGCCGACCTGACGCGCTTCGACTGCCAGCCGCTTCCCGGACTGCTCGCCGAGAAGCTGCTCACGCACAGCCCGCACCTGGACCGGGTGTTCTTCGGCAACAGCGGCACGGAGGCCGTCGAGACCGCGCTGAAGTTCGCCCGGTACGCGACGGGCAGGCCCAGGATCCTGTACTGCGCCCACGCCTTCCACGGCCTGACCACGGGCTCGCTGTCGGTGAACGGCGAGGCGGGTTTCCGGGACGGATTCGCTCCGCTGCTGCCCGACACCGCGATCGGGCTCGGCGACCTGGACGCCCTGGAGCGGGAGCTGAAGCGGGGCGACGTGGCCGGATTCGTCGTCGAGCCGATCCAGGGAAAGGGCGTGCACGAGTCCCCGCCGGGATTCCTGCGCGCCGCGCAGGAGCTGCTCCACCGCCACAAGGCGCTGCTGATCGCCGACGAGGTGCAGACGGGCCTGGGCCGGACCGGAGACTTCTACGCGTACCAGCACGAAGAGGGGGTGGAACCGGATCTGCTGTGCGTCGCGAAGGCGCTCTCGGGCGGCTACGTCCCGGTCGGTGCGACCCTCGGCAAGGACTGGATCTTCAAACGCGTCTACTCCTCCATGGACAGGGTCCTGGTCCACTCGGCCAGTTTCGGCTCCAACGCCCAGGCCATGGCGGCGGGCCTCGCCGTTCTCACGGTGATGGAGGACGAGGAGATCGTCGCGAACGCCCGGCGCTCGGGCGACCTGCTGCGCGAGCGGCTGACCGCGCTCGTCGGCCGCTACGAGCTGCTGCACGACGTGCGCGGGCGCGGCCTCATGACCGGCATCGAGTTCGGCCGGCCCAGCTCGCTGAA
Organism: Streptomyces altiplanensis; assembly: GCF_053591575.1. Classification (NCBI taxonomy): domain Bacteria; kingdom Bacillati; phylum Actinomycetota; class Actinomycetes; order Kitasatosporales; family Streptomycetaceae; genus Streptomyces; species Streptomyces altiplanensis. The sequence continues at coordinate 10,023 of NZ_JBSFUB010000086.1, forward strand.
ACTGCGCAGCCGCTGGGCCGTGCTCCAGGCCGCCCGCAAGGGACTCTTCGCGCAGATGGTCGTCGTGCCGCTGCTCCAGAAGCACCGCATCCTCACCCAGGTCTCCGGCGACCACCTCGAAGTGATCAAGCTGATTCCGCCGCTGATCGTGGGGGAGAAGGAGGTGGACCGCTTCGTCGGCGCGTTCACCGCGGTGATGGACGACGCCCACAGCGGCGGCGGCCTGATGTGGGACTTCGGCAGGACGCTCGTGAAGCAGGCGGTGGCCAACCGGTGATTTTGCCTCTGAGGCAAAATGTTTGCCTCAGAGGCAATGCCTCTGGCCCAATGGAGGCATGACCCCCCGGCCCGAAGAGACGGCCGAAGGACTGCCTTCGGTCGCACCACGCCTGCGCGACCTGCGCCGCCGCAGCGGCCTCACCCTGGAGGCGGCCGCGCGCCGCGCCGCTCTCTCACCCGCCCACCTGTCCCGTCTGGAGACGGGACAGCGCCAGCCCTCGCTGCCGATGCTGCTCACACTGGCCCGTGTCTACGGTACGACGGTGTCCGCGCTCCTCGGCGAGACGCCGGGCGAGCGGGACGCCGTACTGCGCGCGGACGAGGCGCAGCCGCGGGAGGCCGACGGCTGGACGTACCACCGGGCCGGCGGCCCGGGGCGGGCCATGCAGGCGCTGCGGGTGCACGTGCCGTACGGCGCGCAGGGGGACCTGGTGCGGGTCCACCCCGGTGAGGAGTGGCTGTACGTGCTGTCGGGGCCCCTGCGCCTGGTGCTCGGCGAGAGCGTCCACCGGCTCGATTCCGGGGACAGCGCGCACTTCGACTCGCTGACCCCGCACCGCATCGCGGCCGCCTCCCCGGACGGGGCCGACCTGCTGTTCGTCCACACCTTGCTGCAGAGCGCCACCGCCGCGCTGTGCCTGCCCCAGGAGACCTGAGATGCCGGAAGACAAGACCACAGCCCGCCGCTTCGTGGAGGACAGGATCCCCAGGGGCCTGGCGATCCGCGTCTTCGTGTACGTCGTCGCGGGCCACCTCTTCGCGGCCTTCGTCTACCTGCTCTTCACGCTCGGCGGCTCACGCTGACACCGGCTGCGCTCAGCTCTCGTCGAGCAGGCGCATCCGCAGCCGCTCGCGGACCCCGGGGGTGACGTTCAGCCCCTCCGCGAGGTAGCGGTCGGTGGTGCCCCAGGTCTCCTCGATCGTCTCGAAGGCCGCGGCCAGGTACTCCGCGCGGGCCTCGAAGAGCGGGTTGAGCAGCTCCATCACCTCGGAGGACATCCCGGCGGGCGAGCTGTCGCTGCGGTGCACCTTGTAGCGGCGGTGCGGGTCGTTCGACTTCAGGTAGTCGGCCTCGATGGCGTCGCGCTCGACGCCGACCGCGAGCAGGGTCACGGCTATCGACAGGCCCGCGCGGTCCTTGCCCGCCGCGCAGTGCATCAGCGCGGGGACGCTGTCCTCGGCGAGAGCGTGCAGCACCCGGCTGTGCTCGGCCGTACGCCCCCTGATGATCTCCCGGTACGTCGCCGACATCCGGTCGGCGCCCTTGTCGTCCGAGAGGATCTCGCGCAGCTCGTCGAGGTTCCCGTCGCGGACCATCTTCCAGAACACGGCGCCGTCGGCCGGGTCCGTCAGCGGCAGATTCACATTGCGCACACCCGGCAGCTCGATGTCCGGGCCCTCCAGCTTCTGGTCCGCCTCGTTGCGGAAGTCGAAGACCGTGTGGAGGCCCAGCGAACCGAGGAACGCCGCGTCGGCGGCGGTGGCGTGTGCCAGGTGGCCGCTGCGGAAGAGCACTCCGTACCGGACCCGCCGCCCGTCCACGGTCGGCAGACCGCCCACGTCACGGAAGTTGCGCACCGCGGCAAGCTCGGGTTCGGGCTCTGTCGACGGGACCTGCGGCAGCTGCTGTGTCACGTGGGCTCCTGAAGTCTGCCGTCGGCGCTGCTCGCCGACTTCGGCGCGTTTCGACGATACGACATGGGTACCTGGGGCAAGCATCTCGGCCGTCGCCGTGCGGGCGTTGCCCCGGGGCGGCAGGACGGCCAAGATGTTCGCACCTGTGCCGATCCGAGGGGACTGCATGATCGAGACCGGCGGCAACGGCCGTACCTGGCTGCTCTCCGGGGCGGCCGGCAGCTACGCGCTGCACCTCACGGACCGGGACGAACTGGTCCATCTGCACTGGGGGCCACGCATCTCCCTCGCCGACGCCGAGTCCCTCGCCGCCGAACCTCCGCCGCCCTACTGGCCGTTCGAGTCGCAGCTCGACGGGCGTGAGGAGTACCCCGTCGAGGGCGGGCCCCGCTTCGTGCGCCCCGCCCTGTCCGTGCGTACGCCCGAGGTGCGCGGCACCGAGTGGCGCTACGAGGGATCCGCCGCGGCGGGCGACGAACTGCGGCTGCGCTTCACCGACCCCGTGCACCACCTCGGCCTCACCCTGCACTACCGGATGCGCGAGGACTCCGACGTCGTCGAGCGGTGGGCCACCGTCGCACACGAGGGGCCGGCCGGCGCCCCCGCCCTGGAGCTGCTGCGGGCCGACGCCGCCGCCTGGACACTGCCCCGGCGCGAGCGGTGGCGGCTGAGCCAGCTGCACGGCCGGTGGGCGGCCGAGTCCCGGCTCGTACGCTCCGCACTCACCCCCGGCGAGAAGATCCTGGGCAGCCGCCGCGGCCACACCGGGCACCAGCACCTGCCGTGGGTCGCGCTCGACGCGGAGGGCGCGACGGAGGAGAGCGGCGAGGTGTACGGCTGCGCGCTCGGCTGGTCCGGGTCGTGGCGCATCGCCGTACAGCAACTGCCCGACGGCACCGTGCAGATCACCGGCGGGGCGGGGCACGACGAATCGGGTCTGCTGCGGCTGGCGCCCGGCGGAACGTACACCACACCCGTCTTCGCGGGACTGTGGAGCGAGGGCGGGTTCGGCGGCGCGAGCCGTGCCTGGCACGCCTGGCAGCTCGCGCACGTCGTCCCCGGCGCGGACCGCGAGCGGCCCGTCCTCTACAACTCCTGGGAGGCGACCGGCTTCGACATCTCCGAGGAGCAGCAGCGCGTGCTCGCGCGGCGGGCCGCCGACATCGGCGTGGAGCTGTTCGTCGTGGACGACGCCTGGTTCGGCGCCCGGACCAGCGACCGCGCCGGGCTCGGCGACTGGACGCCGAACCCGGACCGCTTCCCCGGCGGACTGGGGCCGCTCGCGGACGAAGTGCACGGCCTGGGCATGCGGTTCGGGATCTGGGTCGAGCCGGAGATGGTGAACGCGGACAGCGACCTGTACCGGGCGCATCCCGACTGGGTGCAGCACCATCCCGGCCGCACCCGCACCGAGTTCCGCAACCAGCTCGTCCTCAACCTCGCGCGCGGCGACGTCCAGGCGTACCTCTGGGACCAGCTCCACGGGCTGCTGTCGAGCGCTCCCGTCGACTATGTGAAGTGGGACTTCAACCGCTGCTTCACCGACGCGGGCTGGCCGGGCGAACCGTATCCGCAGAAGCTGTGGACCGAGCATGTGCACGCGCTGTACGCGCTCCTCGACCGGCTGCGGGCCGCGCATCCGGACGTCGCCTTCGAGTCCTGTTCGGGGGGCGGCGGCCGGATCGACCTCGGGATCCTCTCCCGTACCGACCAGGTGTGGACCTCCGACAACACCGACCCGCTGGACCGGCTCGCCATCCAGCACGGCTTCAGCCAGCTGCACCCGGCGCGGGCGATGGCCGCCTGGGTCACCGACAGCCCCAACACGCAGCTCAACGGGCGGGTCAGTTCGCTGCGCTTCCGCTTCGTGAGCGCGATGGCGGGGGTGCTCGGCATCGGCGGCGACCTGGCCGGGTGGAGCGAGGACGAGATCGCCGAGGCGCGCGAGTGGGTGGACCTGTACAAGGAGATCCGGCCGGTCGTGCAGCACGGCGAGCTGTACCGGCTGCGGGCGCCCGAGGGCGGGCTCAGCGCGGTCCAGTACGTACGCGGGGACGACACCGTCGTCCTCGCCTGGCTCCAGGCCCAGCATTACGGCGAGCAGCAGCCTCCGCTGCGCCTGCGCGGGCTCGACCCGGACGCGGCGTACGCCTGCCTGGACACCTCGGCCGTGCACCGGGGTTCCGTACTGCTCCACCGGGGACTGCGCACCGCGCTGCGCGGTGATCTCGATGCCGCGGTCTTCCGGCTGAGGAGGGTCTGAGCCCTGCTCCTTCTTTCTTCGTCCCGTGTCCTTCCCGCTTCCCTTTCCCCGCCCTTGCGGTCCCCGGTCAGGGGGATGAGTTGCATTTGGGGCGAAACGGGCGATTCCGGGACAACTTCCTTTGTGGGGCCGGGAAATGGCAGAGGCAGCTGGTGAGCAGGATCATATTCGTGACAGTACGTGGCGAAGCTCCGTGTGCAAATGCCAGTTCACGGGCGGTGTGTAAAGATCCGTAATCCACGGAGGGTGACGGGAATTCCGTGGTGAATTCCCGTCAGCCAATGTCCGTGTGAATGGACCGGCTTGTACGGGGGAGCCCCGTCGGCTTACGGTCACCGCAATCCGGGTGGACCGCCGAATCCTGCCACCTCCCGGAATCCGCACTCACTCACTCACGCGTTGGCAGGAGCGGGGGACCCAGGTAAGTACGCCGGTGATCCGGACGTCTCGTGCGTCCGGACCGGCTTGGGGTGAAGTCGCGCAGCAGCGCGGCCGGGCATCTCCAGCCCGAACCCGACAGCTCACCTCGTAGGCGCCGGAGAGGAATGTTCCATGCCCGCAAAGGGTAAGCACCGCCGCCCGAGGTCCAACTCGATCACTCGCGGAATTGTCGCCGCGGGAGCGGGCGGAGCCGTACTCGCACTTCCCCTGATCACCGCCACCGGTGCGAACGCCGCGGAGAAGGCCGCAGCCCCGGCCGCCGCGTCCGCCGCCGCGGTGTCCGAGAAGGCGACGCCGCAGAAGAAGACCAGCACCAAGATCTACTCCGTGGTCTCCGGCGACTACCTGTCGAAGATCGCCGAAGAGCAGAACGTGCGCGGTGGCTGGCAGAAGCTGTACGAGGACAACCGTGAGGTCGTCGGCGGCAACCCCTCGCTGATCCTGCCGGGCATGGAGCTGACCATCGGCGCCAAGGCGTCGGCGCCCGCGAAGCAGGCCCCGGCGAAGCAGGCCCCCGTGAAGCAGGCCCCCGCGAAGCAGGCGAAGCCTGCGGCCGAGGCGCCTGCCGCGCCCAAGGCCGAGGCCGCCGCCCCCAAGGCCGAGGTCAAGACCGAGGCCAAGGCCGCGGAGTCCACTTCCGTGAACTCCGCCTCCGCCGCGCAGAGCACCGGATCCGGCTTCACCGCCCCGGTCTCCGCGAGCGTCACCACCCCGTACCGCGCCGCCGGCGGCAGCTGGTCCAGCGGCTACCACACGGGCGTCGACTTCGCCGCGGCCAGCGGCACCCCGGTCAAGGCCGTCGGTGCCGGCACCGTCGTCTCCGCGGGCTGGAGCGGCTCGTACGGCAACGAGGTCGTCATCAAGCACGACGACGGCCGGTACTCGCAGTACGCCCACCTGTCCTCGCTGTCCGTCTCCTCCGGCCAGAGCGTCGGCGGCGGCACGCAGATAGGCCTCTCCGGTTCCACGGGCAACTCGACCGGCCCGCACCTGCACTTCGAGATCCGGACCGGCCCCAGCTACGGCTCGGACGTCGACCCGCTGGCCTACCTGCGCGGCCACGGCGTCACCGTCTGACCCGTCCCGGGCCGGACTGAACGCTCCAGTACGCCCCCTTCCGCCGCCCGCACCGGGCGGCAGAAGGGGGCGTATGTGCGTTTTTGATCTATTCCGGGTTGGACAAAACTTGACCGGTGTCGTATATCACCCCACGTCAACCCCTCCCTACGGTGGCGTAGGTCACTCGTCGCAGTGAAGGATGTGCCGACGTGGCAGACGATTCGAGATCATTCAGTGCAGGCACCATCGGGTCGTACGCGGCGATCGGCGACAGCTTCACCGAAGGCGTCGGAGATCCCGGACCCGACGGTGCGTTCATCGGCTGGGCCGACCGGCTCGCCGTACTCCTCGACGACCGCGTACCCGAGCACACGTTCCGCTACGCCAACCTCGCCGTACGCGGCCGTCTCCTCGACCAGATCGTGGCGGAGCAGGTCCCGCGCGCGAAGGCGCTCGCACCCGACCTGGTGAGCTTCTGCGCCGGCGGCAACGACATCCTCCGGCCCGGCAGCGACCCCGACGCCGTCGCCGAGCGCTTCGAGCGGGCCGTGGCCGATCTCGCCGGCGCCGTGGGCACCGTGATGGTGACCACCGGCTTCGACACGCGCACCATGCCCGTGCTGCGCCATCTGCGAGGCAAGATCGCGACGTACACGGCGCACGTGCGGGCGGTCGCCGACCGGTACAGCTGCCCGGTGCTCGACCTGTGGTCGCTCAAGTCCATCCAGGACCGGCGCGCCTGGGACGGCGACCGGCTGCACCTCTCGCCCGAGGGGCACACCCGGGTGGCGCTGCGCGCCGCGCAGGTGCTCGGGCTCGACGTCCCGGCCGACCCGGACCAGGCGTGGCCGCCGATGGCGCCGCGCGGCGTGCTGGAGGTGCGCCGGGACAACATCCAGTGGGCGCGGGAGCACCTGGTGCCGTGGATCGGGCGCCGGCTGCGCGGGGAGTCCTCAGGTGACCACATCGAGGCGAAGCGGCCCGATCTGCTGCCCTTGTGAGGGGGCGGCAGGTGCGCGGGGGACGCGTTCCAGCACGCCGCCCGCGAACACGTCGTACAGCGGCAGCGTCTCCAGGTGGACGTAGCCGATGTGGCAGTCGCAGACGGCGAGGGGGCAGGCACGCGGACGCAGTGCCTGCCGGTACGAGCCGTCGTAGAGGTTGCCGAGCTCGGCGCGCACGAAGTGGCAGCGGCGCACCGTGCCCTCGCCGTCCACCGAGATCACCGATTCGCCGGTCCGGCAGGGGAGACCGGCGGAGCGGTGCGGGTGGCGGCTGTACGGGAAGAGGGGGTCCAGGGCCGTCCAGTGTCCGGCCTCCTCGTCCGTGTAGGTGCGGCCCTCGGCCGCGTTGACCCACAGGTAGACCTCCGAGGGGAGCGCGGCGCGCAGCCTGCGCGCCTCTTCGAGGTGCTCGGGGAAGCCGACCACGCCGACGCTGAACCGCACACCGCGGACGGTCAGTTCGCGGCACTTGGCGAGGAAACGGTCGTAGGGCGTCTGCCCCGGGTGGTACGTGCACCACAGCGCCAGCGTGCCGAGGTCGGCGCCTGCTTCGGTGAGCCAGTCGGTGCGGCAGCTGAGGTTGGTCTGGATGGCGACGCGCCGGACGTGCGGCATGCGGGACAGCTCGGTGAGGGCGCGGCGGTACCAGGAGCGGACCAGGCCCTCGCCCCACGGGGTGAAGAGCACCGAGAGGTGGTCGCCGTTCGTCTGCGCGGCGGCCCACTCGGTGAAGCGCTCCAGCGCGGCGCGGTCGGCGCGCAACTGCTCGCGGCTGTCGCGGCGCTTGGCGAACGGGCAGTACGGACAGTCGTAGTCGCAGGAGGCGAGCGGGCCGCGGTAGAGGATCGTCAGGCCCATGGCCGGGCTCACTTCGGTTCGTACGCGGCCATGGCGGCCCGTACGGAGTCGGAGAAGAGCTCGGGGCCGAGCGCGTCGGAGTGCGCGAGGCCGTCGGGGGACAGCCGGAGCAGGCCCTTCGGCGCGCTGTCGTCGAGCCAGCCGCGGGCGGCGAAGCGGCCGAGTTCGGCGGGGAAGTCGTCGGCCGGTGCCGTGCCGAACCGCTCGGTGTAGTCCGTCAGGCGCATGCCCCCGGCCTGGAGGAGCGACTGGAGCAGATGGCGGCGGCGTGCCTCGTCGGCGTCGACGTACCGGCCCACCTCGGCACGGGAGAAGTCCTCGGCGGCGGTGTACTCGTCGATGATCTTGCGGACCTCGCGCATGTCGACGGCGTAGTCGAAGGAGTAGTGGAGCGCGGAGGTGTACGAACGGGCTCCGCAGCCGAGGCCGATCATGCCGTCGGTCTGGCAGGCGTAGTCGTCGGCCGCCTGCTCCGGCGCGTCCGCGCGGCGGAACATGCGCATCGAGACCTGCTCGTAGCCGTGGGCGAGGAGGTGGTCCCGGCCCTGGCGGTAGAGGCGCAGGCGCTGGGTGTCCCAGGCGGCGTCGGCCTCGGCGCCGAGCCGGCCGAGTCCGGTGAGCGGGCGTACGTACAGGGGGTAGAGGTAGAGCTCCTCGGGCCGCCAGGCGAGCGCCGCGTCGAGCGAGGTGCGCCAGGTCTCGGCGGTCTGGCCCTCGATGCCGTAGATGAGGTCGATGTTGAGGACCGGGATGCGGGCGTCGCGGACGGCGGCGAGGGCCGTCTCGACGTCCGCGCGGCGCTGGGGGCGCACGGCCGCGCGGGCTTCGGAATCCACGAAGCTCTGGACGCCGAGGCTGAGGCGGGTCGTGCCGCGGGCGGCGAGAACAGTGAGGCGGTCGGGGGTCGCGGTGGCCGGGGAGGCCTCGACGGACAGGGGGACGGCGCCGAGGTCCGCACCCATCCGCTTCTCGGCGATGTCGCAGAGCCGTTCGAGCTCACCGGGGTCGAAGAAGGTGGGGGTGCCGCCGCCGAAGGCCGCGGCGGCGAAGTGGACGCCGCCGTCACCGAGGGCGTCGCGGACGGCGGTCGCCTGCCGGTCGAGCGCGTCGAGGTAGCGGCCGGTCAGTTCACCGGGGGCGCCGATCCGGGTGAAGAGGTTGCAGAAGCCGCAGCGGACCTCGCAGAACGGTATGTGGAGGTAGAGGGAAAGGGCGTTCTTGGGTTCGTCCGCCCAGAGGCCGCGGAGGGAGGGGCGGTTCTCCAGCCCGCGGTATGCCGTCTTGTGCGGGTAGGCGTAGACGTAACTCTGGTAGGGGCGGGGCGTCGTGGTGCTCATCGGGTGGCCCCCTGATCGAGAGTGAAGTGGGCGTAGGGGACGGTCCAGACGGCCTCGTGGCCGAGGCGGTGGCCGGTGTAGCCGTCGTCGCCGTACGCCGTTCCGTGGTCGGAACAGACGATGGCGAAGCAGGGGCGGCGGCTGCTCGCGGCGGCGAACAGGCGGCCGATGTGCCGGTCGACGTACTCCAGGGCCGCCGCGTGGGTGGCGCGCGAGTCACCCGCCGCGCGGGTGGCGCCGGGCAGGTGGAACCAGTTCGGCTGGTGCAGCGCGGAGACGTTGACGAACAGGAACAGCCGCTGGTCCGCCGGGAGTCCGGCGACGACCCGCTCGGCCCGGCCGACCTGCTCCTCGAAGGACGTGGGCGACGCCACGCCGAACTCCGGCTCCCAGTGGCTCTCCTGGAACATCCCCGGCAGCACCGAGCCGAGCGGCCCCTGCCGGTTGAAGAAGCCGACACCGCCGATGCACACCGTGCGGTAGCCGGCGTCCGCGAGACCGGAGACGAGGTCGGGGGCGTCGAAGACGAAGGTGCGCTCCGCGGTGGTCTCGCTGCCCGCGAAACGCGCGGCGAACAGCCGGGGGTGGGGCCCCGGCGCGGCGGGCGTGGGCAGGAAGCCCGCGAAGATCGCCTGGTGCGAGGCGTAGGTGAAGCTGCCGGGCGCGTGCCGCTTCTCCCACGCGCCGCCGGGCAGATGGGCGGCCAGGTTCGGTATGCGGCCGGCGGCGGCGAGCTCGGCGGCGACGTCGTGGCGGAGGGTGTCGAGGGTGACGAGCAGCAGATCGTGGCTGCCGACGATCTCGTTCATGTCAGGCGATCGCATGGTGGTTCCTTTTCGTGCGCCGTACGAGGGGAGGTACGGCGCGTTGTGCTGCGCTTTGCGCAGCGCGTTGTACGGCGGCGACCTGCGCCGCGTAGGTGTCCAGGCCCTCGGCGCCGCTGCCGGGCAGCCCGGTGAGGCGCGGCAGCAGATCGCCGAACGCGTTGACCTCGCCGACGGTGAAGCGGCGCCAGCCGACGGCGGGCAGCAGATCGACACCCACACAGAGGGTGCGCGGGAAGCAGGCCGCCGCGCGCTCGCACACCTCCACGGCCTCCTCCCAGCTGCCGCCCGCCGCGGTCATGGCAGTGCGGACCTCGTCGAGGTCCCCGCGCGCGCCGCCGAGATGGAGGTTGGTCATGGGGGAGCGGCTGGTCCGTACGACGGCGTGCGTGGCCCTGCCGCCGACCACGACGACCCGCAGGTCGGCGGCCCGGCCCCGCTGGGCGGCCTTGGGCATCCAGCGTTCGATGTGGAGGCCGTCCGGTGCGAGCGCGTCCACGATCGCCGCGATCTCGCCTTCGGCCGTACAGCGGCGCACCCGCAGGGAGTTGAAGAGCCGTCCCCGCGGATCGCGCTCCACGGAGGTGGTGGCCCGCACCCGGCCGGGGCCCGCCGTCTCGACGGCCAGCACACCGGAGGCCGACGAGCCGTGCGCGAGCTTGACGAAGGCACGCGGCATACGGTGCGCGCGCAGCAGTTCGCGTACGTCCGGCCAGCCGCGTACGCCCGGTGCCGTGGCCCCGGAGGTGGGCGAAGGCGGCACGGGAACGCCCGCGCCGTGCAGCACGGCATGGCACAGCCGCTTGTCGAACAGCACCGCCAGCTCGTCGGGGTCGTCGAGCAGGGTGCAGTCCGCCGCAGCCCGGCCCACTTCCCGTACGGCCCCGGTGAACCGCTCGTACCAGCGCGCCGATCCCTCCACCCGGGTGCCGTCGCCGACGCCCCGCAGCAGCCGCTCGACCTCGGGGTCCTCGCCGGGCGAGTCGATCCGCACGGTCTCGCCGGGACGGAACACGGCTCCGTTCGTGAGCACGTCCAGCCAGGGGACGACGCGTGCGGCGGGGAGCCCGGCGGCGGTCACGGCGTCCTGGAACAGCGCGACGCGGCGGTTGGCGGGGTTGCCGACGACCGCGAAGCGCGGCCGGCGGCTGTTTCCGTCACTCGTCGACGGCGACATAGCGGGGTTCGTCGTCCTCGGGGTCCCAGTGGTCGGCCCCGTCGAGGTTCAGCAGCACGCCGTGCGGTTCGAGCGTCTTGCGCAGACGCTGCTGGAGGGGCTCGGTGATGTAGTGGTGGTGCAGGTCCAGTTCGCTCAGGTGCGTGAGCGGCCGGCCGTCGAGCAGGGCCTGCGCGCCGGTGTCGCCGAGGGTGCCCATCGACAGGGCCAGTGAGTCCAGTCGGGCGACGACGGGCGCGACCGCCACGGCTGCCGCGATCTCGTCCTGGATCTCGCTGTTCTGTACGCCCAGGTGGCGCAGGCGCGGAAGGGCGCCGCCGGCCAGCAGGGGCGCGAGGTCGGCGACCGTCGCGTCGCCGCCGTAGTGCGTGACACCCAGCCACAGCTCCAGGCGCTCCAGAGCCGGCAGGCGGGAGGCGCCGACGGCCCGGACGACGGAGCCGGGCAGGCCGCCGGACTCGAAGCGCAGCGCCTTCAGCGCGTCGTGGCGGACCGGCCGCAGAGCCAGCACGTCCGTGTCGGAGAGCGACTCGCCGCAGCCGCGCACCACCAGTTCCTCTAGCCGCGGGAATGCCTCAAGACACGGGGTGACGTCGGTCAGCTCCAGCCAGGACACCTCGCACTCCTCGCTCGTGGCGTCGGCGAGGAAGAGGCCGCGAAGCGCCGGGAAACGGTCCGCGTCCGCGAGGATCCGGTCCAGGACGGGACGCAGGGGCTCGTACTCGTCGTGCCACCACGGGCCGATCACCAGTGCGCGGACCCGCGTCGAGTCGACGGAGCCGAGGAAGCGGGGCCACAGCTCGGCGAAAGGACGGTCCTCGTTCCACAGACAGTCCAGGCGCCAGGCCACGGAGTCCGCGGGCGGAAGGGGCGGGGCCTGCGGGTCACCGGGCTCGGGGAGCGTGAGGACGGGGAGCCCGTGGAAGTTTTCGGGGTGTTCGATCCCGGTCATGCCCGGTCACTCCGCCACGGCGGTGTAGCGGCCCTCGGCGCCGCGGTTGTCCCACGGCTCCAGACGGTCCGACAGGTCGACACTCACGCCGTGGGGCTCCAGGGCCCCGGCCACCCGCTGCTCCATTTCCTCGGAGAGGAAGTGGTGGTGCAGATCGAGGTGTTCGAGGTGGGTGAGCGGCTGGCCTTCGAGCAGCGCGGCGGCGCCCTCGTCACCGAGGGTTCCGTTCGACAGGTCGAGGGTGTCCAGCCGGGCGACGACGGGGGCCGACGCGACAGCCGCGGCGATCTCGTTCTGGATCTCGCTGTTGCGCAGTCCGAGATGGCGCAGCCCCGGGAAGAGGGTGCCGGAGAGCAGCGGCGCGAGGTCGGTGATCTCGGTGTCACCGCCGTACTCGGAGACGCCGAGCCACAGGTCCAGATGGTCCAGCGAGGGCAGTTCGCTCTCGGTGACGCCGCGCACGACCTGCGCCGGCAGGCCGCCCGACTCGAAGACGAGCGAGCGCAGCCGCTCGTGCCGCACCGGCGGGAAACGGAGGCCCTGGCCGCCGCGCACGCCGAGTTCCAGCAGACGGGGGAAGGTGCTCAGCAGACCCGTGACATCGGTCTGTTCGATCCAGGAGATCTCGGCCTCCTCCTGGCTCAGGTCACCGACGAAGACGGCTTCCAGGGAGGTGAGCCGGTCGGCCGCGGCGATGACCAGGTTGACGGGGTAGCTCGAATCCTCCTCGTACGTCTCGCCCCACTGGCCGATGATCAGTGCGCGTACCCCCGTGGGATCGACGGTCTTCAGGAACGCGCCGAACCTTTCCTCCCACGGCTCGTCCTCGTCCCCGAACGGGTCCACGGAGATGCGCCACGCCGCGGCGTCCGCGGCGGGCAACGGCGCCGGGAGGCCGGGACGGAAGTCGACGGCCGGGAGGCCGAGCAGTTCCTGCAGATGGTCCACACCGGACATGACCCTGGTCTCCTGACGCTGTTGGCACTGTGCGAGCGACTGACGTGCGAAAGGTTTATCAAGCGGCACTGACAATCCCGCGAGCGGGTCCGTTTTCGCAGGTCAGCAACGATTGTCAGACCCGGCCCGTAGCGTTTTCCACGTGGCCGGCACAGGGTGTGCGGCCCGGGAGGGGAGACAGCCATGTACCGGCAAGGGGACGTACTGATCGTGCCGTTGGACGAGTCGGCGATGCCGGCACACCTGGCGGACGCCACCGGCGAACGGCGCGACGCGCGTGGCCGGCTGGTGCTCGCGCTGGGCGAGGTCACCGGGCACGCGCACGCGGTGCAGGGACCCGGCAGGCTGCTGCGGGAGGCGGGCCCCCTCGACCCGATGCTGCTTCATCTGCCCGAGGGCGGACGGGTCGTGCACGAGGAGCACGCGGCGATACCGCTGCCCAAGGGCTGGTACCGGGTGGTGCGCCAGCGCGAGTACGTACCGGGATCGGTCCGCATCGTCGCGGACTGAGCGACGCGGACCAGGGACACGGGGCCACGGGCCGGGGATCAGGGATCAGGGATCAGGGATCAGGGGACAGGGAATTCGATGCAGCATGTGAACACTTGGCGGGCCGTCGCGGCGGCGACCGGCGCGGCGGACCGCGCGGCCGCGGAGGAGGGCGTGCGGCTCGCCTATCGCACGGCGGGTCTGGCGGAGCCGGAGCGGATCGTCTGGGCCGCCTCGCCCAAGGCGGCGGTCGAGGCCGTCGAACGGCTCACCGGTGCGGGACGTTCGGTGCGCGACGAGGTGCGCACCGGGCCGTGGGCCGAGGAGCGGCGCCGTCTGCACGACGAGTTGGGGCCGGCGGGCTGGGCCGGACTGTGGTCCGCCACCGGTGCCCAGCTGTGGGACACCACCAGGGAACTGGCCGAGCGGATACGGGCCGGAGTCGTCGCCGAGCTCATGGAGCGGCCGGAGGACGAGCCCGACGTACGGCTGGTCCTGCTCGACGCGGTGCTCGGCCAGCACGACGCCGCCTGGCTCGCGGCGTTCGACGGCCGGGGCGACCGGCTCGCGGGGCTGGCGCGGGTGGCCAGGCACGCGGGCTGGTGGTGGCCGTACGAGAACGCCGTGGTGATCAGCGAACGGCCGGTGGAGCTCCACCGTGACGAGGCCGGACGGCTCGACCGGGGCGACGGCCCCGCCCTGGCCTTCTCCGACGGGTTCGCGCTGTACGCCTGGCGCGGCATGCCCGTACCGGCGGCGTTCCTCGACGAGTTGACGTCGTTGACGCCCGCGCGCATCCGGGCCGAGGAGAACGCCGAGCTGCGGCGCGTGATGCTGGAGCACTACGGCTACGACCGCTACCTCACCGAGTCGGACGCCCAGCCCGTCCACCGCGACGAGACCGGCGTTCTCTGGCGCATAGCCCTCCAGGGCGACGAGGACGTGGTGATGGTCGAGGTGGTCAACTCCACCCCCGAACCGGACGGCACGCACCGTACGTACTGGCTGCGCGTGCCGCCCAGGACGAGGACGGCGAAGGAAGGGGTGGCGTGGACGTTCGGTCTCGGCCAGGAGGCGTACGAACCGGTGCGTCAGACCTGAGAAAAGCCCGCGCGGGCTCCTGAAACTCCATGGATTCCATGGGCTTCAGGGGGCCAGGAGACCTAGGGGGAGAGGAGGTCGCCCGGCCCGATCAGGTCCGTGTTGCCCTCCGTCGTGCAGGCCTGGGCGCCCGCCCGGGCGCCCAGGCGGGCGCACTCCTCCAGACCCCGGCCGGTGAGGCGCCCGTACAGGAATCCGCTGACGTACGCGTCCCCGGCGCCGTTGGAGTCCACCACCGGGCCGGGCGGAACGGTCGCGGGGATGGGGTGCGGGGTGCGGCTGCCGTCCCGCGTCAGCAGGTACGAGCCGTCCGCGCCGGCCGTGGCCACCACGGCCTGGGCGCGGCCCTCGCGCAGGATGTCCCGCATCACGGAGGCGAAGCGTTCGCCGGCGCCCGCCGCGCTGAGGAACACCAGATCGCAGCGGAGGGCGAACTCCCTGTGGTGGTCGGCGAGTCCGTCCCAGTCGTGCAGGTCGGTCGAGACCGGGACGCCGAGCTCCTGGATGTCGTCGAGCAGGTGCCGGGCGAAGTTCATGACGGACAGGTGGACATGCCCGGTCCGCCGCAGGTGGGGGAGGTAGAAGTCGCGGGGCATCCGCAGATCTTCGGGGTCGCGGGCGTCGTAGAAGGACATCCGGCGGCCCGTCGTGCTGTCGACGAGGTTCACCGCCCGGCGGGTGCCCGCAGGGGAGATCAGCGGTTCGAAATCGACACCGCCCTTGGCGAGCCGCTCCCTGACCTGCCCACCGGCCCAGTCGTCGCCGATGAAGTCGATGAACTTCACTTCGAGGCCGAGAGCCCGGCAGCCCAGCGCGACATTGCCTCCGGTGTGGCCCGGCCACTCACGGACGGGTGGCACGCCGATCGAGTCGGCGAGCGGCACGGGCAGCGAGTCGACGCGGACCACGGTGTCCACACCGCTGCCGCCGACCACCAGGACGTCGTACCTCGCGCGTTCAGACTGCTGTTCCGACACCGCAACCCCTTCCGGCCCGTTGGGCACAGTATGGCTGGTACGGAGAGGTGACAGGGCTGGAGTGGCGCGATCGGTCCGGTGGCGGCCGGTGCTGGGATGGCCTCCTACCTCTGGAAGGACCACCTCCATGCCCGTACGTACGGCATCCATGGCATTCATGGCATTCACGGCATCAACGACGCCCTCGTCCTCCTCGCTCCCGCCCTTCCTCCCGCCGGCCGCGGCCCGGGCCCTCACCGCCGCCGTGCTCACCGGCGGACTGCTGATCGGCGGCGCCACGCCCGCCCTGGCGGCGCCGCCGTCCGCCCCCGGAACAGCCCTCCCGGCAGCCGCGCCCGCTGCCGCCACCACCGTCTCCGTGAGCGGCGGAGGCAGAGCCTCGGCCGCCCCCGACACGGCTGTCCTCACCGCCGGGGTCGAGGCGACGGAACCCACCGCGAAACGGGCGCTGGCCGCCCAGTCCACGGCCGCCGACGCGCTGCTCGCCGCCGTACGCGCGCAGGGCATCGACGACAGCGACGTACGGACCGAGAGCTTCTCCCTGAACGCCGTCCACGAGCACACCGACCGGGCCTCGAAACTGATCGGCTACCAGGCGGGCCAGTCCTTCTCCATCAAGATCCGGGACATCGGCAGGACCGGCGCGGTCATGGAGGCCGTGACCGACGCGACGGGTGACGCGGGCCGGATCAACGGCGTCGCCTTCGACGTGGCCGACCCGTCCGCCCTGCGCGCCAGGGCCCGCGAGGCCGCGCACGCCGAAGCGCGGTCGAAGGCCGAGCAGTACGCGCGGCTCAGCGGCCACAGGCTGGGGCGGCTCGTCTCACTGGCGGAGACGGAAGGCGGGACGCACCGCCCGCTGGACATGCCCGTCGCGGCGTTCAGTGAGGGCAAAGTGCCGGTGGCACCCGGTGAGGTCCAGGAAGAGGTGACCGTCACCGCGGTGTACGAACTGGAGTGACGCGTCCGGTACTTCAGCGCCCCGGTACTTCAGTGGCCCAGTACTCCGGCGTCCCGGCATTTCAGCGGGCGGCGGCCGTCAGCGCCGCGCGGTCGATGCCCAGCTCGCGCGCCAGCGCGTCGTCGGTCCACTCCAGCATGGCGCTGCGGGACAGGGACCCCGCGTACGACGTCATCTGGACGGCGAGGCCGTCCAGCAGGGCTGTCAGCCGCCAGGCCGCGGACGCGGGGTCCTCGCACCGGAACTCACCGGCCCGGGCACCCTCCGTGATGACCTCGGCCAGCGCCGCCTTCCACTGCTGGTCGAGGTCACGGGCCACCTCGCGGAGCGCCGGCTCCCGCAGCGAGGCCGCCCAGCCCTCGATCCACAGCTTCCACCCCTTGGCCTGCCCGGTCGGCGCGTACCAGCGGACCGCGGCACGCAGTCTGCGGACGGCGCTGGTACGACGGCCGAGCAGCTTGCGCAGCTGCGCGAGATCGCCCTCGGCGGCGTACGTGAAAGCGGCCGCGACGAGCTTCTCCTTGGTCGAGAAGTGGTAGAGGACCAGCGCGTTGCTCACCGAGAGGGCCGAGGCGACATCGGCGATGCGGACGGCGCTCACGCCCCGTGCCTCGATCTGTTCGACCGCGGCGCGCAGCATCTCTTCGCGCCGTTCCTCCACGCTCAACCGGACTCTTGCCACGCGACAACCCTACACACGGACCGCCTGACCAGGCCGGTCACCGGGGTGCCGCCGAACCCTTGACAGTGCGTTGTGGCGCAGGCCGCAGTCACCTCCGCTGACTGTTCATTCAGTCAGTGCGAAGTGCCGCGCCTGTACGCACTCCCCGTACCGCCGCAGGAGTCAGCCCCGTGACCCAAGCACCTCCCTCCCGGTCAGCAGCAGCGACAGCAGCGACAGGGACAGCACCAGGGACCGCCGCCGAAGCACCCGACCTCTCCGAGGGCTGGGGCGAACAACGCGGCAGGCTCCGCAAGGACTTGCACCGCCTCGACGTCCTCATATGCACGCTGGTCGGCCTCGACACCATCGGCTCGGTGGCGGCGCAGGGCCCCAGGGCCTGACCTGGATGGCGATCCTCGCGGTCGCCTTCTTCCTCCCGTACGGGCTGCTCGTCGCCGGACTCGGTTCCGCCTTCCCGGTGCAGGGCGGCCCGTACGTCTGGACGCGGCTCGCCTTCGGACGGCTCACCGCCGGGCTCAACCAGATCCTCTACTGGATCTCCAACCCCGTCTGGGTGGGCGGCAGTCTGGGCATCATCGCCCTCACCACCTGGGAGGAGTTCTTCACCCCGCTGCCCGGCGGCTGGAAGTACGCCGCCGGACTCGTCTTCATCTGGGGCGGGGCGCCCACCGCGCGCAGGCCGTCGCCTGCGCCGACGGGGCGGGTCCGGCCTGGCTCGGCGCCATCTCCGAGAAGCACGGCACGCCGGTACGGGTGAACCTGCTCTCCGCCGTCCTCGCCTCCCTCCTCTTCGCCGTCGCACTCGACCTGAGCGGCGGCGACGGCGAGAAGTGCTTCGCGGCCGGTCTCGGCCTGACGATCAGCACCACCTTCGTCTCGTACGTCATCACCTTCCCCAGCCTGGTCGTGCTGCGCCGCAAGTACCCGGACGTCACGCGTCCGTACGCCGTCCCCGGCGGCCGCGCCGGGGCGTGGCTGGTGACCGTGCTCGCGACCGGGTTCGTGGCCTTCACCGTCGTCGTGCTGATCTGGCCGGGCTTCGGCGTCGGCTGGTTCGGCACCGAGGGGCCGGCCGCCGCCTCGCTGCCCGAGGCGTTCTCGGGCGAACGGCTCCAGTACACGCTCAGCCAGGTCGTGCCGCTGCTGCTGTTCCTGGTGGTCGGGCTGGCCTTCTACGCGCTGGGCGCGAAGACGCGGCGCTCCGGAGGATGAGCGATCCGGTGACGGGATAGCGTGCGCGGCATGGGAGACGCGTACGTGTGGGTGGCCGACCTGGACGCCCGGCCGGAGGAGGCCGCCGTGCTCGCCGGCCGGGTCATGGACTGGCTGGAGCACCGGGGCATCGTGCGGAGCGAGCTGACGAACTGCCTGCCCGGCGACGAACTCGGCAGGCCACCGGGACCGCGCGCCGCGCACGCCGTCACCGAGGACGTGGTGGCGGCGGGCGCGGCGTGCGGTGTGGTCATGGAGATCGAGCGCCGTGTGTACGCGTGCGCCGACCCCTGGACGGCCACCTGCCCGCACTGCGGTGCCAGGACCGAGCACTCGGACAGCGGCCCCGACATGTGGACGCACGCATGGGCCCCGCTGCTCGACGCCCTGTACGCCTGGTTCGGCGGTACGGGCCCGGGCAGCGGGGCCTGTGTGCGCTGTGGTGAGCGGGCCGACTTCCTCGCGTGGCAGATGGATCCGCCGGTCGCGGTCGCCCACCTGGGGCTGGTGCTGTGGAACTGGCCGCCGCCGGCAGGGCCGTTCCTGGCGGAGCTCTCCGAGGTGCTGGGCGGACACCGGCTGGTGACCGCGAGGACCACGGTCTGAGGAGCACGGTCCGAGGACCACGGTCCGGCGAACCGCTGCCGGACCCTGCGGTGGGTGACTCAGGAGCGGGGCGGGGGAGGCTCCGCCGGATACGCGTTACACGGTGGCGGCCGAAGTCCGCCCGTACACCTTGCTTGCCGGGCCACTGCCCGCCGTCCAGCGTCAGGCACTCGCCCGTCAGGCTCGACCAGGGCGGCCGTCTCCTCCAGCTTCCGGGGTGTACGCCCCGCCACGACGACCCGGGCGTCCGCCGCGCCCAGCGCGAGGGCGATCGCACGGCCGATGCCGCTGCCGCCGCCGGTCACCACGTACGTACGTCCCGCGAACGCGGAACTCCCGCCTGGCGCCGTGTCGTTCATCGCAGCACTCCGTGCGCGTCGAGGGCGATCGCGCCGCCCGGGTGGACCAGCAGGGGGTTGACTTCGAGCTCGGCCAGTTCGGGATGCTCGGCACCGGCCCGCGCGAGCGCGCACAGGGCGGCGGCCGCGTCCAGGTGCACGGGCGGGGCGCCGCGCCAGCCGGTCAGCAGCGGGGCGTGACGCAGCGACAGCAGCGCGCCCGCGTCGCGGCACACCGCCTCCACCGTCGTGCGTGTGCTGACCAGGGCTCCCGTGTGCGAGGCCGCGGCGCGGCCCGAGGCTTCGCTGCGGCCCACCGTCAGCAGGAGCACCGGTTTGCCCGCCGCGTGGGCCGCGGTCAGGGTGCGGGCCAGGCGGCGGCCGTCGCGGAAGTCCTCGACGTACGCGGCGAGGATCCGCGTCGGGTCGTGCGCGAGGAGCGCGTCCAGCGCGTCCAGCGCGTCCGCCGCGTCGATGTCGCGCTGGTTGCCGAGCGCGACGAAGCGCGAAAAGCCCTGCCCCGCGCGCGAGCAGTCTGCCGGTCTCCAGCGCCAGGCTGCCGCTCTGTGAGACGAGGCCCACCGCGCCGGCCGGGAAATCGCCCCAGCTCAGGCGCAGTCCGCTCGTCGTGTCGACCACGCCCATGCAGTTGGGTCCGAGCAGCCGCGCCCCGCCCGCGGTGACCAGGGAGGCGAGCTCGCGCTCCTCGCCCGCGCTCGTACCGCCCGACGTGATGACCGTGAAGCAGCGGGCGCCCGCCGCGAGCCCCTGGACCACCAGGGGCCTGACCTGCCGCGGCGGTACGGCGACGACCACGTGTTCCGGCGGGTCGGGCAGACCGTCCAGACCGGGCAGGAACCGTACGCCGTGCACGGCAAGACAGGGCGTTCGTCGTGAAGGGTAGGGCCGGGATAAATGACCGTTCGAGATGCTGCTATCGTCC
>NZ_JBSFUB010000087.1:0-29795 GCF_053591575.1 Streptomyces altiplanensis
CCATGTGCACCGGGATGCGGATGGTGCGGGCCTGGTCGGCCATCGCGCGGGTGATCGCCTGCCGGATCCACCAGGTGGCGTACGTCGAGAACTTGAAGCCCTTGGTGTAGTCGAACTTCTCCACCGCGCGGATCAGACCGACGTTGCCCTCCTGGATCAGGTCCAGGAAGAGCATGCCGCGGCCGGTGTAGCGCTTGGCCAGCGAGACCACCAGGCGGAGGTTGGCCTCCAGCAGGTGGTTCTTGGCACGGCGGCCGTCCTCGACGAGGATCTCCAGCTCACGCCGGAAGACCGGGTCCTGCTCGTCCTCCTCCTCCAGCTTGTGCTCGGAGAAGAGACCCGCCTCGATGCGCTTGGCGAGCTCCACCTCCTGCTCGGCGTTGAGCAGCGGCACCTTGCCGATCAGCTTCAGGTAGTCCTTGACCGGGTCGGCGGTGGCGCCGGCGACCATGACCTGCTGCGCGGGCGCGTCGTCCTCGTCCTCGTCGGACAGGACGTAACCGTCACCCTGCTGCGGCTGCTTCGTGGGCTTCTCGTCCGCGTCGTCACCGGCACCCGCGTCCTCGGACCAGGCGTCGGCCTGCGGCTCGTCGGGGGAGGCCGCGGCCTTCTTGGCCGCGGTCTTCTTCGCGGCCGTCTTCTTCGCGGCGCGCTTCGCCGGGGCCGCGGGGGCCTCTTCGTCGGCGGTGGAGCCCATTACCGATATTGACGCGGGAGCCGCCGGCGAGGCCGCCGAAGCGGTCTTCTTGACGGTTTTCTTGACGGCGGTCCTCTTGACCGGACGCTTCTCCTCGTCCCTCGCGGCGGTCTTGCGCGCACGCTTGGCGGGCGCCTTGGCCGGAGCCTTGGGCGCGGTCACCATCAGCGTCACGCCCTCTTCGTCGAGGACCTGGTTGAGGCTGCGCAGCACCCGCTTCAGCTGGTCCGCGGGGATGCTGTCCGCCTCGAAGGCGTGGCGTACGTCGTCGCCGTTGATGTGACCCTGCTCCTTGCCGCGCTCGATGAGCGCGACGAGGGAAGGGGATTCCGCAATCTCCTGTGGGAACGGGCGGGACGGACTGACCGACACGAGGAGCCTCTCGTAGCAAAAATGATGACGAGGCGAGGTCGCATGACGTAATGGACGGCGCGACGACACCTGTGGGTTCATCGCACGCTCTCGCCATTTCGTTACGCCTTGAATCGAGTGACCTGAACCACTTTCCTGAAACACCCCCGTCGGGACTGCTCCGGTAGCGTGATGCCATGATCACCGGCACCGGCCACGTACTGATACTCGGCGGTACGACGGAAGCCAGGCAGCTCGCGCGGACGCTGGCCCCGTGCCCCCTCCTGCGGGTGACGACCTCGCTTGCAGGACGGGTGACACAACCAAGGATGCCTGATGGCGAGATTCGCGTCGGAGGCTTCGGCGGCCCGGGGCCGATGGCGGCCTGGCTGAGCGAGCAGCGGGTCGCCGCAGTGATCGACGCCACACACCCCTTCGCCGCCGTGATCAGCGCGAACGCGGCCGAGGCGACGACCGCCGCGGGCGTCCCGCTGGTCGCGCTGCGCCGCCCGGGCTGGCAGCCGGGGCCCGGTGACCGCTGGCATTTCGCCGACAGCCTCCAGGACGCGGCGGAGCGGCTGCCGGCGCTCGGCCGCCGGGTGTTCCTCACCACCGGCAGGCTCGGTCTGGCCGCCTTCGCGGGCCAGGACGCGCTCCACTTCCTCGTACGGTCCGTAGAGCCCCCGCAGCCGCCGCTGCCGCGCCACACACGGCTCCTGCTCGACCGCGGCCCGTACACCGTCGAGGGCGAGCGGGAACTGCTCCGGACGTACGCCGCCGACGTCCTCGTCACCAAGGACAGCGGCGGCCCCGCCACCGCCGCGAAGCTCACCGCGGCCCGAGAGCTGGGCCTGCCGGTCGTCGTCGTACGCCGTCCGCTCCCGCCGCCGGGGGTGCGCACCGTCCCCGGCGTGGCCGGGGCGGTGGCGGAGCTGGAGCGGCTGGGATGCCTCAGTCGCGGCGCAGCAGATAGGTGTCCATGATCCAGCCCTTGCGGGCGCGGGCTTCGGCGCGCAGCGCGAGGATCCGGTCCGAGACCTCCGAGAGCGGGCCGGAGACGAGGATCTCGTCCGCGGTCCCGACGTAGGCGCCCCAGTAGATGTACGGATCGTCCTCGGCGTAGCGCTGGAACACCTGGTGCGCGTCGAGCATCACCACCACGTCGTCCGCGCCCTCGGGCCAGCCCTCCGCGAGCCGCCGGCCCGTCGTGATCTGGACTGGCTTCGCCACCCGGTTCAGCCCGGTGCGATGGCGGGCGACCAGCGCTGACACGCTGCTGACGCCGGGCACGACCTCGTGGTCGAAGGTCACCGCCCCGCGCTCCAGGATCTCCTCCAGGATGCCGAGCGTGCTGTCGTACAGCGCCGGGTCGCCCCACACCAGGAACGCGCCGGTCTGGTCGTCCGCCAGCTCTTCGGTGATCATCCGCTCGAATATGTCGGCCCGGCGGCTGCGCCAGTCGCCGACCGCGGGGGAGTAGTCGGCGCCGCCGGCCCGGCGGTCGCGGTCCGGGTCACGCCCCTCGACCAGCCGGTACTCCCGGTCCGCCGCGATGTGCGCGTCGAGGATGTCGTGCCGCAGCCGGATCAGGTCCGACTTCTCCTCGCCCTTGTCGAGGAGGAAGAAGACATCCACCGCGTTGAGCGCTTTGACGGCCTGGATCGTCAGATGGTCCGGGTCGCCCGCGCCGATTCCTATGACATAGATCTTTCTCACCGCACGGAGTCTGCCGCATCGGGCCCGTCCGGTCGCCCGCGCAGGCGCGGAGCGGTCCCGGCGGCCGGTACGGGCTCCGCTTCCCGCTCGACACGGCCCGCCAGCGCCTCGGCCCAGGCGCTGAGTTCGCGGATGCCGAGCCCGTAGGGGCGTGCGTCGCCGTACGCGGCGATTCCGGCGGCCCCGCGCCGCAGCAGCGTCGCACCGCCGTTCCTGTTGCCCCGGGCGGCGTGGGTGAGACCGACGGCGAGCTGGGCGAGGCCGCGCCACAGCGCGCGTTCCGCTTCGGGACCCGACTTCCAGGCGTCCTCGAAGACCTCGTGGGCGTGGAACGGCATTCCGGCGTCGAGCAGCCGCTGCGCCTCGCGCACCGTCTCGTCCCCGGTGCGCACCACTCCCTCGGGCTGTCTGGCCACGCCCTGCGCCCCGTACGGCAGCGGCCGCCCGAGTCCGTCGCGCGGTCGCGCGTTGCGCGCCCGTCCCTCGGGGTCGCGGTCCCTCCTGCTCTGCTCCGTGTCGTCCATCCGCCCATTGTCACCCGCTCCGGTTCCGGAGCGCCGTGCGCAGACGGCTCCGGGACCGCCACGAACTCGAACGCTCCGGAGAGGCGTTGGAGAGACGCCGGAGGCCCGAGGCCGCCGCGACGGGCAGCGGATTCGGGACCACTCACGGAGTGCGGTATTGTTCTGTTGCGCGCTCAGCCAGGGGAAACCCCAGGTCAGGCGGGCATCGGGACGTGGCGCAGCTTGGTAGCGCACTTGACTGGGGGTCAAGGGGTCGCAGGTTCAAATCCTGTCGTCCCGACTCGAAAGAGTCGCAGATCAAGGGGCCGTTTCAGAGCAATCTGAAACGGCCCCTTGATCGTTCTCGGGGGCCGGCCGGGGACCAACCGGCTCGACCGCGTCAGCGGGCGGCCACGATCGGGCTCGGCAGGGAGCGCGGGGCGCGCACCACGCCGAGGGGCGCGGAGAGGGCGGTGCCGACGACGGTGACCTTGTGCGCGCCGGGGTGCAGGTGCTCGTACCCGGGCTTGGTGACGGCCTCGTCCCAGCGGACGGCGTCACCCAGGACCGAGCCCCCCGGCCCCCACCCGAACAGCCCTGGCGACGGCCGTGCCGCGCCACCGGGACCGTTCCGGCGCTCTATGGTCTGGCTCTCATCGGGCCCCGACCCTCCGAGGTGCGGACATGACGGCAAGGCGGTGGGACCGCCGGCGGCCGGCCGTCGCGGCCCTGACCGAGGCGGCGGTGCTGCTGACCCTGTTCGGGTTGTGGCAGCTGGCGGGTCACCAGTCGATGACGAGCGCCCACCGCGCCCTGGACCGCGCCCTTTGGATTCACCGCGCCGAAAGCGACTTCGGGCTGCCCGACGAGGCGATGGTGCAGCGCACGGTGCTGCCGCACCCACGGCTGTTGGCAGCAGCCAACTACTACTACGCCGTGATGCACGTGGCCGCGATGGCCGGCATGCTCCTCTGGGTATTCCTCCGGCACCGGCCGCACTACGGCCGGGTGCGGAACACGGTGGCTCTGGTGACCGCGGTCTGCCTGCTCGTGCAGTTCGTTCCCGTGGCACCGCCGCGGATACTGCCGCAGAACGGTTTCGTGGACGTTGCGGCGCAGTACGGCCAGTCGATCTTCGGGCGACCCGTTGCCGGGGCCGTCGTGAACGAGTTCGCCGCGATGCCTTCGATGCACGTCGCTTGGTGTGTGCTGGTCGCGGCTGCCGCAGTCCGGATCAGCGGAAGTCGCTGGCGGTGGCTGGGAGTGGCCCATGCCGCGGTCACCCTCGCGGTGGTCGTGGTGACAGCCAATCACTTCTGGGCGGACTGCGTGCTGGCCGTGGCGCTGGTGCTGCTGGGGTACGCCGCTCGGCGGAGTGCGGCCGCGGCGCGGCGCCGACGGCGAAAGGCCGCCGCTTCACCGGGCCGTACAACGGTCATGGAACCCGGGGCACCTGAATGCCCGCTTCGGTAAGTATCCACGCGGTCTTGGAGAACAGCGGTTCCAGCACTCGACGCGGCGTCGGAAAGACCACCGCGGTGAGAGCCATCCGAATGGCGCGCAGCATCCTTCGGGATGCGGGAGGACAGATCTGGTATTCCTGCGATGGCAGCACATGACGAGAAGGCTCGTCCCGGCACCAACGCTTGAGAACAGCGCGCTGTCCATGGGCGAAAGGGAACACCACCATGCATGATCTCTCCTGCCGGTCCCTCGTCGAATTGGTGTCGTACCACTTCGACATCGACGTCGACAGGCTGCGTCCGGACACCACCTTCGAGGAACTGGAGATGGACTCCCTCGCCTTGATGGAACTCGTGGTCGTCATCGAAAGCGAGACCGGAATCCGAATCCCCGACGATCTGGCGGAAATCGGCCCCGACGCGACAATCAGCGAAATCGCCGACGCGGTCAAACGGATCGGCGAGGGCGCCGTGCTTCCCGATGGACAGGGTCTGCGCGCGGACCGGGCGGTGCCCCGCGACGGTGCGACGGTCCAGGCCGGGGGAGCCCGGGTTGAGTGATCAGCGAGTGGCCGTGACCGGGCTCGGGCTCGTGACCCCTGCGGGCGACAGCCCGCAGACAGTCTGGGAAACCCTGTGCGTCGGCCGTTCGCTGGCAGCCCGTGACCCTGCCCTCGCCGGCCTGTCCGTCGACTTCTCCTGCCAGGTGAGCGGATTCGACGCCGTCGCGGAACTGGGCGTCCGGATGAGCCGGCGCCTGGACAGATTCGCGCATCTGGGGCTGGCGGCTGCCCGACGGGCGGTGCGCGATGCCGGGCTCGCCCCGCACGAGTGGGCCGCGGAACGCGTCGGCGTGGTGCTCGGTGTGAGCAGCAACAGTCTGCAGACGTACGCCCAGGAATTCTCGCAACTCGGCCAAGGCCGCCCGAGCGCCGTGTCACCCCTCGCACTGGCCCGCAGCATCCCCAGTCAGCTGGCCGGTGAGGTGGCCATCGACCTGGGTGCGCGAGGTCCCAATTTCGTGACCACCAGCGCCTGTGCCTCCAGCATGACGGCCATCGGCGTGGCTCGTGACCTGATCCGGGCGGGTACCTGCGACATCGTGCTGACCGGGGGCAGCGAGTCCCCGCGGGCACCGATGAACGTGGCGTGCCTCGCGCAGATGAAGGCGCTCTCGCAGGAGTGCCCCGCGGGCCCCGACTCGGCCTCGCGGCCCTTCGACGTCGACCGGGACGGCCTGGTGCTGGGCGAGGGGTCAGCCGTACTCGTCCTGGAGTCGACCGCCCATGCCCGGGCACGCGGGGCACGAGTACGCGCGTTCGTGCGCGGTTACGGCGCCTCGGCCGACGCGTACCATCCGATCGCGCCTCATCCGGGTGGGCGCGGCGCGGAACAGGCGCTGTGGAGCGCACTGGCGGATGCCGGTTGCGCGCCCGCCGACGTGGACCACGTCAGCGCTCATGGCACCGGTACACGGAGGGGCGACGCCGTGGAGGCCGAGGCCCTTCTCCGTGTCTTCGGCACGCCACCGGTGGTCACGGCGGCCAAGAGCGTGGTCGGGCATGCCATGGGTGCCGCCGGCGCCCTCGCCACCGCGTTCACCCTGCTGGCCATGGAACACCAGGCCGTCCCTCCCACGGCCAACCTGGTGCAGCAGGAGGCGGGTCGTGAACTCGATATTCCGACGGGGCGGCCTCGCCGCTCGCCAGTGGGGACAGCTGTCGTCAACGCGTTCGGCTTCGGCGGCCAGAACGCCGTGCTTCTCCTGACGGCGCTGTGACGACGCCGCCCGATACCGCCATCTCGTTGCTGACCTCTCCCGCGGGGGAAACGCGCCGGGCCGACACGGTGTGAACCTGTCAGCAGTCCAGCGCGCCGGCGATGGCGTCCGCCGCTTTCGCGATCTCGTCCTCGCTGTGGGCGCTGGTCACGCCGATCCTCAGACGTGCTCCCCCGATCGGTACGGCAGGGGGGAACAGGGGGTTCACGAGGAGACCTTGTTCGAGCAGACGGGTGGCGATGCGTGCGGTGTCATCGACGCGTCCGATGTGGACGAGCACCACATGCGCACTGGAGGCCCCGATGTTCACACCGGCATCTTGGAGGCGTTCGCGAAACGCCTTCGCGTTGGCGGCGTTCCGGGTACGCAGGGCGAGGCCTTCCGCCGCGGCCACCCGCACCGCCGCGAGGGAGGCGCCGACCGTGGCCGGGGCCAGGCCGAGTGAGAGCAGGTACGCCCCGGCCGTGTGGCGTACGAGGCGCATCGCCCGGTCGCTGCCACAGGCGAATCCCCCCGTGCTCGCGAACGCCTTGCTCATGGTTCCGGTGATGACGTCGACACGGTCCAGCACCCCGAGGAGTTCGGCAGCGCCGCGGCCGCGTGGTCCCACCGCTCCGCCGGCGTGCGCCTCGTCGACGATCAGCAGGGCTTCGTGGCGGTCCGCGAGATCCGCGATGCCGGCCAGCGGGGCGAAGTCGCCGTCGGCGCTGAAGAGCCCGTCGACGACGATGATCCGGCGGCGGGCGCCGGCGGCCTCGACGAGCTTTGCCGCCAGGTCGTCCAGGTCGTTGTGGCGGAAAGTCATCAACTGAGCCCCGGACAGACGGCCGCCCATGGTGATCGATCCGTGGTTGAGCTGGTCCGAGAGAATCGCGTCACCGGGGCCCGCGAATGTCGTCAGCACCCCGATGTTGGCCTGCATGCCGGTCGGAAACAGTGCCGCAGAGGGTTTGCCGAAGAACTCCGCGAGGGCGTGCTCCAGGCTGCGGTGGAGTTCGGTGTATCCGCCGACGGGCTGCGTGCCGTAGCAGTGCGTACCGAACCGGTGGACGGCGTCCACGGCGGCACCGACGACGGCGGGATGGCCGCTGAGCCCCAGGTAGTCGCATGAGCCGAACACTGTGACCATGCGGCCGTCGGCCAGTCGGGCACGGGTGCCGCGGGGCTCGGAAATGACGGGGAACAGCGGGTAGTTTCCCTGTTCCTGCCAGCGGTCCACGGTGTCGAGCACACTGTTGAGGGCGGGGCCGAAGTCCATGTCCGTGGTGGTCATCGAGTTGCTCCGATGTGTGCGGCCAGTTCGGCGACCAACTCGCCGAGGGGCAGGCCGGGCGTCAGCCGCTCCGCGAAGCGAAGCGGATCGATGACGACCCCGAACCGGGTCTCGAGAGCGACCAGCGACTCGGCCAGGAGCAACGAGTCCAGCCCCAGGTCTTCGAGGGTGAGGGAGTCCGGCAGCCGGTCGGGGGCCACGCGGATTCTGGTCGCGAGGACGTTCTTGATCGCTTCGCCCAGCTCTTCCGGGCCGAGGTGCGCGGCAGGCGAGGGCTGTAGGGCGGACGAGAGTGGCTGCACATCCGTCACGGCTGGTCTCCCTGGGCGTTGCTCGGTCACGGTGCGCCGATCCGCCGTCGGCTCATTCTGAGTGGCCGTCATATTACGCACGGCGACCATCAAAAGTGGTGATGTGGCCGGGTGGCCCCATCGCAGGAATCCGGTTGCCGCCTGCCGGGCACTCCGTCGGCCCCGTGCGAGACGTACGCGGCGGCGAGCCGTGTGCGCTGCACCTTGCCGCTCGCGGTCCGTGGCAGCAGGCCGCGGGCGACGACGAAGACATCACGGACCGGCATGCCGAATTCCCTCAGCACGGCAAGGCGTACCGTGTCGGCGATGCCCGGCGTGTCCTCGCCGGACCCCGTGTCCCCCGTGTCCTCCGCGGCGGAGACCGGGGGGCCGCTGATCTCGAGGAACAGGACGACGCTCTCGGCGGCTTCGTCCTCCGGCGTGACCGGGACGGCCACCGCAGCCGTTACCGAAGGAGGGCACGCCGCCAGGGCGACCGCCTCCAGGTCGCCGGGCGCGTACACCATGCCGGCGTGCTTGAACGTCTCCTTCAGCCTGCCGACGACGAAGAGCTCGCCGTCGGCATACGCCCCGAGGTCGCCGGTGGGGACGAAGCCGTCAGGATGGACGGGCTCCCATCGGCCGTCGGTCACCATCCGGGCCGTGGCGGCCTCCCCGCCGACATGGATCTCGCCCACACAGCCGTCCGGAAGCGCGTCGCGTCGTCCGTCGAGGGTCGTGACACGTACCCGTGTCCCCGTGACGGCAGTGCCGTGGCCCACCAACGACTGGGTGCCGCCCGGAGGGGAGCCTGCGGCGCCGTGCGGGGCCGCGGGGGCGACCAGCCGGCCTTCCCCCAGGGCCCGGCGGTCGAAGACCCGTACGGTGGTCGGAGTGAGCGGTCTGCGGGCGGCCACCGCGACGCAGTTCTCGGCGAGGCCGTAGGCGGGGAGCAGCACATGGGGCTTGAGTCCCTGCGGGGCCAGCGCCCGTTCGAATTCCGCGCACAGGGCGGGGCTGATTCGCTCCGCGCCGATGAGGGCCACCTCAAGGGCCGACAGGTCGAGGGCGGAGGGGCGGGTGAACCGCTCCCTCGCCCTGCGCCCCGCCAGTTCGTAGCCGAACGGGGGGCCCGCGGTGTGCGTGGCGCGGAAGTCGGACAACTCCGTGATCCAGCGCAGCGGGTCACGGACGAAGGACTCCGGCGGCAGCGCCCGGACCGACGATCCTGAGAACAGACTGCTGGCGAAGCAGCCGATCAGGCCCATGTCGTGCGACAGGGGAAGCCAGAACACCCCGCGCCCGCAGTGGTATCCCACCCTGCCGTTCAGCGCGGTGAGGTTGACGGCGAGATTGCGGTGCGTGAGCAGGATGCCCTTGGGGGCGGAGGTGCTCCCGGAGCTGAACTGGAGCAGCGCGGCGCCGCTCGGGTCGAGCGCCACCGGCGGCGGAGGCACGGGTGCGGAGACGGGCGTCGTGGCGGCCGGGACGAACTCGCCCACGGGCAGGGCGATGGTGGGCAGTCCCGCGTCGCGGGCCAGGCCGGCGTACGCGTCCGTACCACCGGGCGGAGTCAGGCACCAGCGGGCCCTGCCCAGGGCCATGGCGTCGCGGGCCCGGTGGGCGTGCTGACTGCCGGGCCGCGGACGTGCGACGGCGCGCAGCGGCACCAGCACACCTCCCGCGGCCTGGACACCCACGGTCGCGATCATGGTTTCGAGCGTGGTGTGCATGACCAGCGCGACGTGATCACCGGTGCGCACCCCGCGTTGTCGCAGGCCGAGGGCGCATGCCACCGCCCGGTACCAGAAAGTCCGGTAGTCGGTCACTTCCCCGGCGTGCGCGCCATGGCCGGCCGCGCACAACTCGCCGGCGACCCCGTCGCGGGCGTGGGCGTACACCGCATCGATCAGGGTGCTGTGAGGGACGCTGTCGATGTCGGGCATGGTGTGACCTCTTCATGCTCGGGTGCGAGGGGGATCGGCGTCGGCGACCGTGACGGGGAGCGTCCGGACTGAGCGCCCATTTAGCCAGACTTATGTCTGCTATTGTCCAGTTTCGTGGATATTGTGACGGTGTCTCCGGTGCGCAGCCGGGCGCAGCGGAAGGCCTTCGTCGAGTGCGAGTACGCATTGCACCGTGCGGACACCTGCTGGGTCCCACCCCTGCGTCGGGACCGGTACCGACTGCTGTCCCGCACCCGGAACCCGTTCCTGTCGTTCGGCGAGGTGGCGCTGTACCTCGCCCGCCGCGGCGGCAAGGTGGTGGGGCGCATCGCCGCGGTGCACGACCCCCGCTTCAACCGGCACCACGGAACCCGTGACGGATTCTTCGGCCTCTTCACCTGCGTCGACGACCCCGACGTCGCCCGCCGGCTGTTCCAGGCCGCCGGCTCCTGGCTCATCGAGCGGGACATGACCTCGATGGTCGGCCCGGTGAACTTCTCGACGAACTACGAGTGCGGGGCCCTCGTCGACGGGTTCGACCTGCCGGCGGCCCTGCTCATGCCATGGAACCCGCCGTCCACCCCCGTGCTGATCGAGAGCTGCGGTTTCACGGCCGTCCAGGACCTTCACGCCTGGGAATGGGCATGCGTGCCGAAACAGCCCGAGGCCCTCGGCCGTGTCGCGGCGGCTGCGGTACGGAGGGGCGACATCACCGTCCGGACCGTCGACGTCCTCGACTACGCGACCGAAATGCGGCGGATCCGCGACCTCTACCACCGCGCCTGGCAGGACAACTGGGGCTTCGTCCCCATGACGGACCGTGAGTTCCAGCACCTGGCCGGCCAGTTGCGTCCGGCGCTGCGCCCCGAACTGGCTCTCGTCGCCGAGGTCGCGGGCGAGCCGGCGGGTTTCTCCCTCACCCTCCCGGACCTGGCCCCGGCCTTCCGGGCCGCCGGAGGACGTCTGCACCGGTGGGGTGTGCCCACGGGGCTGGCCCGGATGCTGCGCGCGTCGCGCCAGGTCCGGCGCGGCCGGCTGATGGCGCTGGGCGTCGTCGAGGAGTTCCGGAACTCAGGAGTGCTTCCCGTGCTCCTGGCGGAGACCGAGCGGGCCGCCCGCCGCCTGGGCTACGAGGCTGTCGAGATCTCCTGGGTCCTGGACAGCAACAAGCCGGCGCTCCGATCGCTGCGGGCGGCCGGCTGCCGCCGCACCAAGACGTACCGGATCTACCGGCGCGAGCTGCGGCACGGATCGTACGAGCAAGCCCTGCGAAACCACTGAGGACGGCCCATGCGTGTTCTGGTCACCGGCGCCACGGGATTCATCGGCCGACGGCTCACCCGCCGTCTCGTGGCGCGCGACCACGAGGTGACGGCGATCGTCCGCTCCACCTCCTGCCTCGGCGTCCTTCCGCGGAAGGTGCGCCTGGTGCAAGGAGACCTGGCCGACGGAAAGGGCCTGGCTGAGGCGGCCAGGGACGCGGAGTGCGTGCTGCACTTGGCCGGAGTGGTCAAGGCACCGCGCGCGGAGGGTTTCGACCGGGTCAACGCGACGGGTACCCGGCGGCTCGGTGAGCACCTCGCCGCGCTCTCCTCCCCGCCACGCATGATCCTGTGCTCCTCGCTCGCCGCCGCCGGCCCGTCGGCTCCGGGCCGGCCCCGGCGGGAGGAGGACCCTCCGGCCCCCGTCTCCCGGTACGGCCGCAGCAAGCTCGCCGGGGAGCAGGCCCTCCGGGAGCTGGCGCCGGACCTGCGGACCGTCGTCATCCGGCCGCCGATCGTCTACGGGCCGGGTGACCCGGCCTTCGTCCCCGCGCTGGCGGCGATGGTCCGGGCGGGCGTCGCACCTCGCCCGGGCAGGGGCACCTGCCGGTACTCCCTCGTGCACGTCGACGACGTGTGTGCCGCGCTGGAGGCGGTGATGGAACGCGGAGGGACCCTGTCCCGGGATGATCCGGCGGCCGGCGTGTACACGGTCTCCGACGGCGTGGAACATTCGTGGGGCGGCCTGTGCGCCGCAGTGGCCCGTGCGATGGGCCGCAGGCCCCCGCTGGTGGTGCCGGTCCCGGCCCCGGCCGTACACGGTGTGGCCTGGCTGCT
Organism: Streptomyces altiplanensis; assembly: GCF_053591575.1. Classification (NCBI taxonomy): domain Bacteria; kingdom Bacillati; phylum Actinomycetota; class Actinomycetes; order Kitasatosporales; family Streptomycetaceae; genus Streptomyces; species Streptomyces altiplanensis. Next base: position 12,119 of record NZ_JBSFUB010000087.1, read on the forward strand.
GGAGACGGCCGCCCGGCTGCGCGGTCCCGGGGCGTTCCCGGCCGCCAACCGGGACAAGGCGGTGGAGGGGCGTTGCCCGGGGTGGACCTGTTCCACGGACAAGGCGGCCCGCGAGCTCGGTTTCACCTCTGCGGTGCGGCTGGACGCCGGCCTCGCGGCGATGTTCGACGACGGTGGCCGCGGGCGGGCGGGATGCTGACCCCCCGGGCCGTCCCGGAGGGCACGCGCGGACCGGACAGAAGGAGCCCCTCTTCCGGCCCGGACCGGGCCGGGCCACCGAAGCGCCGCCTGGGCGAAGAGGCGGCCGGCGCCGTGGCCGAAGGACTGACGTCGGTGCTCGCCCGTCTGCTGCCCCCGTCCGCGGACCACGCCCGCCTGTGCACGGCGCTACGGCATTCCACCAGCGACGGTCTGCTGGGCACCCGATGCGAGATCGACGTCCGGAGAGTGCCCGGTGGATGGCTCGCCGATGGCCGCGCCGACCATGTACTCGGACTGCCGGAGGCCGACGGAACGCTGGTGGAGGCCACCGGTGCGAGAGGTGACACGGTGCTCGTTCTGCTGCCGGCCGACGCCCGGGGGGCCGAGCGCGGCGAGCACCGGCCGTCCCCGCTTCCCGGGGCGTCATTCGGGTCCGTGCGGCTGGACTCGGTGTCCGTCCCGGCCACGGCCGTCGTCCGGCTGGGCCCCGCCGATGTGCACATGCTGCACGAGACGGTCGCCGCGACCCGGCTGAGGCTGGCGCGCTTGGTCACCGAACTCGCCGCGGACGCTGTCGAGGCGCTCGTCGACCACGTGGTCCGACGGCCGTTCGGCGGCGCTCATCTCGTGGACAAGCAGGTGGTGCGCCACGCTCTGGTGGAGGCGACGGCGCGGGTGAGGATGTGCGAGGCATACCTGGCACGGGCCGGCGTCCGCTCGCGTACGGCCCCGGCACAGCGAAAACCCTGGACGGAGGGGGAGCCGGCGGCGCCGGCCGCATGGTCCTCCCGCGCCGCCGCACTGCGCGCGGCGGCCTACGTGGCACTCGCCGTCCCGCAAGCCGTGGAGGCCTCCTGCCAGTTCCACGGAGGTTACGGCTTCCTCGAAGAGCAGTGGATCGCCCGGGCCTACCAGGACTCCGTCTTCGCTCCCGTCCTGCTGGGCGGCCTGGACCAGCTGGAGCGGGCCGCCGGACTGCCCTTCCCCGTCGCTGCGGAAGCGGCCGCCGAATGACCGTCCCCTCGCTCCGTACAGACTCGATGGCCGCGTTCCACGCCTCGGCGCGCACCCTGGTGAGGCACCACTTCGCCCCGCACCTGATGGATTGGGAGACGAACGGCGGGGCCACCCGCCGGCTGTTCGACGTCGCCGGTCGCGCCGGGGTGTTCGGCGTACCCGTTCCGGTCCGCGACGGTGGTCTGGGCCTGGGGCTCGCGCACGGCATCGCCTTCATCCGGGCCGTCAGCCGCTACGCCGCCGGCGGGGTCTGCACGAGCTTGTGCGTGCAGACACACGTCACCGTGCCCCTGCTGCTGGGGCAGGGCAGCGAGGAACAGAAGCAGACCTGGCTGCAACCGGTCCTGAGCGGCCGCGTGATCACCGCTGTGGCGATCACCGAGCCCACGGGAGGGTCGGACCTTGTCAACAGCACAGCCACCCGGGCGGTCCCCACTGACCGGGGATGGCTTCTCGACGGCGAGAAGACCTTCATCACCAACGCGCCGCTCGCCGACTGCCTGTTCGTGCTGGCTCGCACCGACGCCGGAGCCGGCGCTCTCGGGATGACGTTCTTCCTGGTGCCGGCCGATCTCCCCGGGGTGCAGGTGCAGCAGCTGGAAACCGTGGGGCTGCGCAGTTCGCGCACCGGCCGCGTCCGGTTCACAGGCTGCGAACTGCCGGCGGAAGCCGTGCTCGGCCGGCCCGGTCTGGCTATGGCGTACCTGGCTCAGGTTCTCGGGGAGGAACGGCTTGCGATCTCCGCCGGTGTGCTGGAGTGCGCACGATGCTGTGTGGAGCGTACTGCCGCGCTTCCGGCGGTGGCCACCTCACAACGAGCACGTGCCGAACTCGCCGGATGGCTCGTGGAGGTGGAGGCTGCGGAAGCGTTTCTGGACGCTGCCGTGGAGCGCTTCGACAACGGCGCGGGCGACCGTCTCGATGCGGACCTCGCCAAGACCGTGAGCGCACGGCTCGCCCAGCGGGTCGTCAACGGATGCGCCCGGCTCATCGGTCCCGATGCTTTCAACGCCGCGGGCGGCGGGAGCAGTCTCCTCCCGGCGCTGCGGGACGTCCGGGTCCTGAGCGTCTTCGGGGGCAGCTGCGAAACGGTCAGGGACAGCGCCGCCGCGGAAATCCTGCGAGGTGCTGCCGCCCGCCGGCGGACCGCCCCCCGCGTGCCGGCCGGGAACCGGCATGCGTAGATCCACGGCCCGCTCCCGCACCGCACCGCTCCCGCGGGCCATCCGTCGACGCCCCGTCACTCCGGGCCCGTGGTCTCTGCCACACGCCGTCCCCACCAGGAGCATCCATGCAACGTCCCGTCGGTGACCCTTCACAGGACGACGAGTCCGTACTCCGGGAACTCGAGTCCGTCGTCGCCACCCACCTGGACCGGCACCTTTCGATGGCCCAGGAGTGGTTCCCCCACCAGTACGTGCCGTGGAGCCGCGGCCAGGACTTCGACGGACCACTGCGGGGCCGGCCCTGGGACCCCGAGCAGTCGGCACTGTCTGCTCACGCACGTTCCGCCCTCGTTCTCAGCCTGCTCACGGAAGACAACCTGCCGAGCTACCACACGGAACTGATCACCGAGCTCGGCCGCGACGGAGCCTGGGGCGAATGGACCCGTCAATGGACGGCTGAGGAGGACCGGCACAGCACCGTCCTGCGGGATTACCTGCACGTCACACGTGCAGTGGACCCAGTGGCCCTGGAGCGCCACAGGATGCGGCACATGCGCACCGGCTACACCCGCGAGTACCCGGGGTCGGTCATCCATGGCATCGCCTACGTCATGGTGCAGGAACAGGCCACCCGGGTGGCGCACCGCAACACCGGAAGGATCAGCGGCGACCCGGTGTGCGAGCGGCTGCTGTCACGGATCGCGGCGGACGAGAACCTCCACATGGTGTTCTACCGCGACCTCCTGGCCGCGGCCTTCGACCGGTATCCGGACCGGACCATGCACGCCATGAGAGATGTGGTCTGTTCCTTCCGGATGCCGGGCCACAGCGCTCCCACCCTGCGGTCGGCGGCCCGAAGCATCGCCGTCTCCGGCATCCTCGACCGGAACGTACTGGTCACTGAGATCCTTCAGCCGCTCCTTCGATCGCTGCGGGTGTTCGAGCGCACCGACCTGACCGGCGCAGGGGAGAGCAGCCGCGAAAGACTCGGGCAGCACCTCGAGCGGCAGAGGACCATGATCGAACGGTCCGCCCAGTGGCGTGCCGACCGCGGCGTGAAGCCGGTCCCGGCCGTCCGGGACAAGGCATGGTCAGGCCGGGAAGCGGGTCAGCCGACGCGGACTCCCTGACAGCCGCCGCGTCGCACCGCAACACGCGACCCCGGACATCCCCTCCGGCTGCGACCAGAAGGACCAGCGCCCGGCGGCCGGTACTTTGACGGCCGGGCAGGCCGCGGAGCAGGAACCTTTTCCTCCGCCGAGCCCCGTGGGCACGGAGCGCCGTGCCCACGGGCCCGCATGAATTCACTCGAACGGGGCACTCAGGCATTCCTGGAATGCGGAGAGCGCCACAACCATGACGGAGCAGCCGACCGAATCGGCCGCACTCGCCCGCGTCGGCCACCTGCGGGCATGTGGATCTCCGGAGACAGCCGGCCGCAGTTGCGTGCGGCACGCGTGCGGGGCCGATCGGCGGCGAGGTGGAAGGACAGGCACAGCGCAGTGACGATCGCCGATGCGGTGTTCGCGTGGTTGGGAGCGGGAGCGCTGCTTGCGGCAGTGCTGCCCCGAGTGGTGGCCGGACGGCCGCTTTCGCTGCCACTGGTCTTCCTGATGGGCGGTATCGGGGTGTACCTGCTGCCCCTGCCGCTGCCGGTGATCGATCCGGTGAACGACCGGCTGCTGACGGAGCACATCACCGAGATCGTCGTGATCATCGCGCTGATGGGTGCCGGGCTGGCGCTCAATCGGCCCGTCGGCCGACGTCGATGGGCCACGACCTGGCGGTTGCTGGGCCTCACGATGCCGTTGACCGTCGTGGTCACCGCCCTCGTGGCGTGGTGGCTGCTGGACTGGCCTCCGGCCGTGGCTCTGCTGCTGGCCGCCGTTCTCGCGCCGACCGATCCGGTGCTCGCCTCGGAGGTGCGGGTGGGGGAGCCCACCGAGGACGAGCACGACGAGGACGAGGTGCGGTTCGCTCTCACCAGCGAGGCGGGCCTCAACGACGGGCTCGCCTTCCCCCTGACGTACGCGGCTGTGGCGCTGGCCGTTGCCGCGGGCAGTGGCTGGTCGGCCGACTGGACCGGCGCGTGGGCGGTGGAGGACGTCGTGTTCAAGTGCACCGTCGGTGTGCTGAGCGGGCTGCTGGCCGGCCGGGTGCTGGGCTGGTTGTTCTTCCGGCCCCGCTCGCCGGTGCTGCGGCTCTCCGAACACCGGGAGGGCTTCGTCGCACTGGGCGCCACCTTCCTGTCGTACGGGGTGACCGAACTGCTGGGGGGCTACGGCTTCCTCGCCGTGTTCACCACGGCGTGCACGATCCGGGCGGCCGAGCACGCCCACGGCTTCCACAACGTCCTGCACGACTTCATAGAGCAGATCGAGCGCCTGCTCACCGCGGCGGTGCTGTTTCTGCTGGGCGCCTTCATCGCGCTGGGTGGCCTGGCCCCTCTGACCTGGCAGGGCGCCGTCACCGCACTGGTGGTGCTGCTGGTCGTCCGGCCGCTGTCCGGGTGGGCCGGGCTGCTCGGGAGCCGCCTGCGGGGCCGGGAACGCTGGGTGGTCGCGGCCTACGGCATCCGGGGCATCGGCTCCTTGTACTACCTCGCCTACGCGCTGGGACAGCACGACTTCCCGGTGCCGGCGCGGGAGCTGTGGGCGGTGGTGACCTTCACCGTGCTGGCCTCGGTCGTGCTGCACGGTGTCACGGCGGGACCGGTGGTGACCCGGCTCGACCGGCTGCGGACCGCCGTGTCCCCGCGGCAGTCGGACACCTGCTGAGCGCCTGCGGCCGGCCGCTCGGGGGAGCCCTCGGCCGGACGGCGGGAAGGCTCTCCGGCCACGTGGCCACTCGTCGGTGAGCGGTGAGCGGTGAGCGGTGAGCGGTGAGCGGCGGGTGACTCACACCGCTGATTCCGGACGACCGCGTGCTGAGACACGTCGAAAAGTGGGCGTTTTGCGACTATTTACCTGCTATACCTGTGGGCACCTGCGTCTCATGCCGGGCTCGCGACACTGCTGCAACGAGCCGGGCGCGCCGTGGCGGGGTGGTTCCGACGGCTTCGGTCCTCTCTCGCTCGCCCGCCCCGCAGGTGCGGGGCGGGCGAGGTGTCATTACGGGTCGCTGCCGCGGTGGACGCGAGGTGGCCGCCGTACTCGGGCAGCGGAGACCGAAAGGATCATCATGGACAAGACCGCGCTGGTGGAAGCGGCCGTGCGAAAGACGGCTGAGACGGGCACGCAGCTGGCGCCGGAGGAGGTGGAGCGGGTGATCGACGCACTGTTCGGCACGGTGGAGTCCGCCGGTGCGATCGCCGAAGGACTCAGGCGTGGTGAGACGGTCACCGTGATCGGGTTCGGTGATTTCCACCTGGAGGACTCCCGTCCCACGCTGCGCCCGGGCCAGGCGCTGAACGAGTACGTCAACGGCACCGTCCGCTGAAAGCAACCCCTTCCCGGTGGACGCCCGCGTCCCGGGGGGACCTGGGCACGAGAGCCTGACCTTTGGGCCGCGGCCTGTCCGGGCGGCCGCGAGCACCGGCTCTCCGCCCGCGTCCGGACGGCCGCCGTGCGCGCCGGGCCGCCCGCGGAGCCGGTACGGACGTACGGACGCGCACGGTCGGATCGCCGCTGCTGTCCGCTTCGAGCACGCGCCGCACCGCTCCGCTTCCGGCGCCCGGCCCCCGGCACACCGGGCGCCCCTTGCCCATGGCATTCGGCGTCCCCGGCCGGGGGGCCAGGCTTTCCGCTCGCGTCGGTCAGGGCTGGTTACGCGCCTGGTCGGCGGCCTGGCCGGCGGCACCGGTCTCGGTGGTGGCGCCCCGGGTGCTGAGTGTGCCGCCGCTGGACTCGAGGTGGGCGCGGACGAACCACTGGAAGAGCTCCAGACCGCGCAGTTGCTCGATGAGCATGTCCTGCGTCACCGGGTCGCTCTCCTCGGTGGCCTGCATGGCCTGGCGGTGGTCCTTGATGATCGAGGTGTAGACGAGGTCGAGGGCGCCGAGGTGCTCGATGGCTTCGGCCCGGCCGATCGAGTAGTCGTTCCAGGTGCGTGCGTCGACCAACGCGCCGGGTGTGCCGTTCGGTTCGCCACCGAGGGTGGAGATCCGCTCGGCCAGGTCGTCGGTCATGGAGCGGACCTGTTCGACCTGCGGGTCGATCATTTCGTGCACGGCGATGAAGTGCGGGCCGACGACGTTCCAGTGAACGTGCTTGAGGGTGAGGGCGAGATCGTTGAGGGAGTGCAGGCGCATCTGGAGCAACGCGATGATCTGCCCGCTTTCCTGTGTGCTCATCCCCGGCACGGTGTACGAGATGTCCGGATGCTGTGGCGGCATGGTGGCACTCCTAGCGTGGTGTCCGGCAGTGCAGAGGTGTTCAGGCAATCAGCCCCGAACCGGTTCGGCCGGGCGGCCGCGCGCAGCCTGCCGGGTCTTTTCACCGGTGCGGAGCAGAGGCGGTGCACCAGTGCTCCTGCGGGGGTGGGGTCATCCGGTTCGCACCCCTTCCGCACGCAGGCGGGTCCGGCGCGGGCGACGGTGGACTCTCGGTGAAGCCGAGCGCGACGACGTCTTCCTCGGCGGTCAGGACGTCGCCGAGGTTCCACACGCCGGCTCGGCCGGTGGGCGTGCCCGGGTTCCCGCCCCGGGTGTGAGGCCCGTCGTCACCCCCCGGTGTCCTCCCCGTCCCCTCCGTCCCGTACGAGCGCCTGCTCGGCCCAGATCGTCTTGCCGGTGGACGTGTAGCGCGTTCCCCACTGCTGGGTCATCTGCGCGACGAGGAAGAGGCCCCGGCCCCCTTCGTCGTCGCTGCCGGCATGGCGCAGATGGGGCGAGGTGTGGCCGGTGTCGGAGACCTCGCAGATCAGGTTCCGGTCGCGGATGAGCCGCAGCTGGATCGGGCCGGCGGCGGCGTGGCGGATCGCGTTGGTGACGAGTTCGCTCACCACCAGTTCGGTGGTGAAGACCAGCTCGTCCAGTCCCCACTCCTCGACCTGCCGGGCAGCCACGGTGCGGGCGAGACCGACCGCCTCCGGATCGGCGGTCAGGTCCCACACGGCCACCTGGTGCCCGCCCAGCTTGTGCGTACGTACGAGGAGCAGCGCGGCGTCGTCGTCCACGGGGCCGGACAGCAGCTTCGCGACCGCCCGGTCGCACAGCTCGTCCAGGGGGCGGTGGTGCTCGGTGAGGACGCCGCTGAGTCCGTCGAGCTGGTCGTCGAGGTCCCGGTCGCGGTCCCGGACGAGGCCGTCGGTGAACAGGGCGACGAGGGTGCCTTCCGGGAGTTCCAGCTCCGTGGTCTCGAAGGGCAGGCCCCCCAGGCCGAGCGGCGGGCCCGCCGGGAGGTCGGGGAAGGTGACGGAGCCGGTCGCGGGGTCGACCAGCGCGGGGGGCGGGTGGCCGGCCCGCGCCATTCTGCACAGGCCGGACACCGGGTCGTACACGGCGTACAGGCACGTCACGCCCAGCGCTTCGTCGTAGGGCATCTCCTGGCCTTCGACGGGGAGGGCCGCTCCCTCGTTGGCCGCCTGCGTGACCAGGTCGTCCAGGCGGGCGAGGAGCTCGTCGGGCGCGAAGTCCAGCCGGGCGAGCGCGCGTACGCTCGTGCGCAGCCGGCCCATGGTGGCGGACGCGCGCAGACCGTGACCGACCACATCACCCACGACCAGGCCCACCCGCGTGCCCGACAGGGCGATGACGTCGAACCAGTCGCCGCCGACACCGGCTTTGTTGTCCGCCGGCAGGTAGCGGTACGCCAGCTCGACGGCGGTCAGCCGGGGGAGACCCCGGGGGAGCAGGCTGTGCTGGAGCATGAGGGCCGCGGTGTGCTCACGGGTGTAGCGGCGGGCGTTGTCGATGGATACGGCCGTCCGCGCGACCAGTTCGTCCGCCACCGCCAGCTCACCGGCGTCGAACGGGTCGCGGCGGCGGTCCCACGCGAACGTGACCACGCCCAGCGTGGCGCCTTCGGCGCGCAGGGGCACCACCAGCCGCGCGCGCGGCGGCCCGGCCGTGTCGTCCGCTCCCGTACGGTCCGGGCGGTCCTGCACCGAGCGGCCCGAGGCCAGGCTGCGTGCCTGGGGCGAATCCGGTGGGTGGTCGATCCGCCGCCCCGCGGGCCGGTCTTCCGACGGGGCCGCCGTCCCGTCTCCCGCCCCTCCCCACACCCGGACCACATGGCCGGCGGACGCGGTCCCGGGGACGGGCTGCTCACCTTCCAGTACGGCCTCCAGAAGGTCGACGGTGACCTCGTCGGCGAACTGCGGGACGGTGACCGTGCAGAGCTCCTGGGCGGTGCGGGCCATGTCCAGGGTCGTGCCCACACGCCCGCCGGCCCGCACCAGGAGATCCAGCCGCTGCTGTGCGAGGTAGCGGTCGGTGACGTCGAACGTCTCCTCGCACACTCCCAGCGAGACTCCCGCGGCGTCACGCAGCCAGTAGTAGGAACACGACCAGATGTGGTCGCGCTCCGGGTCCGAGGGCGGGCGGCCGCTGTACTGGAGCTCGATGACGGGCTCGCCGGTGGCGAGCACCTGCCGCATCGTCTCCTCCAGGGTCGGCGGGTACCGCTCGGACAGCACCTTGCCGTCGGCCACCATCTCGTCCGGGCCGAGACCGGCGTACTGCGTGGTCCCCATCTCCTGGAAGAGGGCGGCGTTCGTCCACACCACCCGCAGGTCCGTGTCGTAGATGGCCAGACCCACCGGGGACTGCGTGGCGAGTCCCCGGAGCATCGCCTGCAGGGCCTCCCACTGCTCCGTCTCCTCGGCGTCGGCCACCGTCAGGAGCCGGGCGGGGCCCGTGCCCGCGGGGGAGAGCGCGAGCATGGCCGTGACCACGCGGACGACACGGCCGTCGCGGTGACGCATGCGGAGGATCTGGCGCTGGAAGCGTTCCGTGTCCGGCAGGTGCGTGGCCGCCCGGGCCCCGTCCGTCCCGTCCGTCCCGCCCACCACGAAGGTGGTGACCGGACGCCCGAGCACCTCGTGCGGCGGGTAGCCCAGCAGCGTCTGCGCCGCGGGGCTCCAGCCGACGACCGTGCCGTCGGCGTCCAGCACGGCCGTGGCCGCTCTGGAGACGTCGAGGGGGCCGCGGAAGTCGGCGTCCCCGGCTGCGTTTACCGCGCTCATGGCACCTGCCTTGTCGGTTCCGCCCAGCGGGCGGCGAGCAGAAGCGCAATGTCGTCGGGCCGGTCGACGGTCTGCCGGGCCTCGCGGATCAGGCGGTCCGCCGCCTCGGCGAGGGGGGACGAGCCGATGTCCGCCAGTGTGCCGCGCAGCCGCTCGACGCCCAGGTCGATGTCGACGCCCGGCTGCTCCACCAGACCGTCGGTGAACAGGGCCAGGACGGCGCCCGGCGCGAGCCGCAGTTCGGTGACGGGGTACGTCGCCTCGCTGTCGACGCCCAGCACGATGCCGCCGTCCAGGTCCAGGACCTCCGTCGAACCGTCGGGGTGGCGCAGCAGCGGCTGCGGGTGCCCGGCCCGCACGGCCTGCGCGGAGCCGGACGCCGGGTCCAGAACGATGTAGCAGCAGGTGGCGAACTGGCCGGGGTCGATGTCGATGAGCAGCCGGTTGGTGTCGCACATGACCTCCTGCGGGTTCTGCCCGGCGAGCGCGAAGGCGCGTACGGCGCTGCGCAGCTGGCCCATGGTGGCGGCCGCGGCGACGCCGTGGCCCTGTACGTCGCCCACCACCAGGGCCAGTCCCCGTCCGGTGTCGACGACGTCGTACCAGTCGCCCCCCACATCCATGCCCTGGGTGCCGGGCAGGTACCGCGCGACGGTGTCGACGTTCTCGACCGCGGGCAGCCGGTGCGGCAGCAGCGCGTTCTGCAGGCCGCGGGCGAGGGCGGCCTCGCTGTCGTAACGCTGCGCCCTCTGGAGCGCCTGCGCGATGAGTCCGGCCAGGGCGGTGAGGACCGTGCGCTCTTCGGGGCTGAAGCCGCGCGGCTGGTCGAAGCCGAGGATGCAGGAGCCGACGGGCCGTCCGGAGGCGATGAGCGGCAGGAAGGCCCGGGCGCCGACATCGGTGTCGAGGGGGATGCCGGGGTAGGCGGCGGCCAGGTGCTCCATGGACTCGAAGAAGATGGGGCGGCCGGAGACCAGCGTCTCCACACCGGGCAGCCGGGCGTTGAGGCCGATCCCCTCGAAGCGGTCGAGGAAGCCCTGCGGGAAGCCGGTCTCCCAGGCCAGGTAGAGATGGCCCTCCGTCAGCAGGTAGATCGCCAGCTGACGGCCGCCGAAGGCGGGCAGCAGTTCGTCCGTGACCACGGCGGACACCTGGCGCGCCGTGACGGCCGCCGTCAGCGCGATGGCCAGGGCGACCGGGCGGTACAGCGCCGACGCGCGGTCGGCCGGGGAGCCGAGTCCGGCGCCCGGCCTGGCGACCGACCCGGGCGCGTACGCGGGCTGCGCTGCCGGGGTCAGCGTGGCGGTCAGGCCGTCGTGGCCCGGGTGGAGGGAGACCGACAGCCACTCGTCCGGTGCGGACGCGCGCCGGGCCAGGAAGTGGACGGCCTCGTCGGACATCAGCGCGGCCCGGAAGTACTCCTCGTGCGCGGGGTGCCCGAACCACGGAAGGACCTCCCACAGGACATTGCCCACCAGCTCGGACCGCGCGTGACCGAGCAGGCTCTCCGCGCTGTGGTTCAGATAGGTGATCCGCCCGAGCCGGTCGAGCGAGAAGACGGCGTCCGGGAGCCGGTCGGTGGTCTCCGCGGCGACCGGCCCGGATCCGAAGTCCAGCAGAAAGCCGGTCAGGTGGCCCGCCGTGCCGCCTCCGGGCGGGTGGGCGCGGGCGGAGAGTTCGAGCAGGTGCGCCCGCCCGTCCGGCCCGCGCAGCCGCATCCTGCGCGCGGCCGGGCCGCCCGAGGCGGCCGTCTGCCGGGCCACCGTCCACAGCCCGTACACGTCCTCCGGCGCCAGCCCCGCCACCAGCGCGTCGATGGTGCCGGGGAAGTCCGCGGGGGAGGTGCCGAGGATGGCGCACAGCTCCGCGTCGGCGTTCACGGCGCCGACGTCGAGGTCCCAGTCGAAGTACCCGATCCGCACGGGCGGTGTGGTGACCGAGGGCAGCTGGACGCATACCGGCTCGCCCTCCCACTCGACGGGCTCCCCGTTCGCGCACAGCCCGCCGAGTGCGGCGGCGAGCCGGTCCGCGGCGTGCTCCACCCGGCGGCGGTCGGTGTGGTCGACCGGGACCCCGGGCGTGGCCGCGCGCAGTACCACCAGCACCCCGAACTTCTCGCGGTCGGTGGCGACGGGCACGTACATCGAACCGAACGGGAACGGCAGACCCGCCATGAGCTGCGGGAACAGCCGCATGGCCTCCTCGGCGTCGGCGAGGTGGACGGCCCGGCCCGAGCGGTGGGCCTCCGCCACCGGGAACGGGCGGTTCACGTGCATGTTCCACCAGGGCCGGAACAGCCGTCCCGGCAGCCCGGAGAGCACGGCCAGCCGCAGCAGTCCCGGCGTCCGGGAACGCAAATAGATGCCGCCGGCGTATCCGCCGGCAGACTCGATCGCGTTTACTGCGGCTTGGGCGAGCACCAGGGCCAGTTCGTCCGGAACTCGGCCGTTGCTGTTCGGTCTCCCGGTCGTCGCCCCGCTTTCGCCCGGCGGGGCGTGCCCGGCCGCGCCGTACCAGGTCACACAGCCAGGATGCTCCCCGGCCGCGGTGGCGCGCATCTTCGCGGACCGCGCGCCGCGCGTGGCGCGGTCAGCCCGCGGCCGGGTTTTCCGTGGCGGCCGCCGTCGGCCGGTGGCCCGGCAGGGCGGTCAGGGCGGCCGCCAGCTGGGCGCGCGACCGGACGTCCAGCTTCTGGTAAATACGGGTCAGGCGGGCCTCGACCGTCTTCACGCTCAGGTACAGCTTCGCCGCCGCCTCCTGGTTGCTGGCCCCCTGGCCGACCATCAGCGCGAGCCGCAGCTCCGCGTCCGTGAGGGACGACAGGGTGGTGTTTCCACGGGACGGCGCCGGTTCGGCCGTACGGGAAGACGTCTCCCTGGTCAGCCCGAGCCACGGCAGGGCCCCGGCCCGTTCGAAGACCGCGGCCGCGGCCTGCAGCGCGCCCTGGGCGGCCGACCGTCTGCGGCGGCGGCGCTCCACGCGGGCGAGCGCGATCAGCGCCCGGCCGTGCTCCAGCGGCAGACCCGCCGCGGCGAACCGCCCGGCGGTGTGCGACAGCAGCTCCGCGGCCTCGTCCGGTCTGCCGCTCGCCGCCAGGTACAGGGCGTACGCCCGGTCGCAGCCGAGCAGCACCGTCGTGCGGCCGAGCCGCTCCGCGACCGGACGCACGCCGGCGAGCAGGGCCGCGGCCTCCTCGGGGGCGTCGTTCGCCAGCAGCGCCTCGGCCAGTTCCTCGTGCCAGCGCAGCATGGAGGGGTCGACGGTCGACTGGGCGCGTTCGCCGGCCTTGACCCGGCGCAGGGTCTCCAGGGCCGTCGCCACGTCGCCGTCGATCAGCTGGACCCGGCCCAGTGCGTACAGGCTGCGGGAGAGGAAGACGTGGTCGCCCTCCTCCTCGGAGGCCCGCACACTGCGCCGGGCGTAGCTCGTGGCCCGCGCGAAGCTGCCGCCGGCGGTCTCCGCGAGGGCCAGCGCGTACCAGGCGGGACCGGGGGAGAGGCCGGCCTCCAGCGTGAGGGCGAGCGATCGGCCGGCATGCGCGAGCGCCGCCGCGCACTGCCCCTGCCGGGCCTCGGTCTCCGCGAGCGTACGGAGCAGCTCGATGGCGTCCTCCACCGGGCCGCGGCGCTCGACCAGCGGCAGCAGGGCGCCGAGCTGGTCACGGGCGTCGGTGAGCCGGTCGTCGAACAGCGCGTGGCGGATCGTCAGTATCTGTGCCGCGTTGCGGACACCGAGCGGACGCTCGAAGACTTCCAGGGCCCGCGCCTCGGCCAGCACCCGCTCCGCGTCCGGCGAACCGAGGACGCGGTCCATGCGCGCCTGTACGGTCAGCGCTTTCGCGGCGGTCCTGCGGTCGCCCACCGAACCGGCGAGCGCGGCGGATTCGACGGCGGCGGCCCGCGAGCGTACGGGATCGCCGTCGGCCAGGACGTACTTCACCGCCAGCCGGAGCTGGACGGCCGCCCGCAGCGCCGTGTCGCCCTCGGAGTCCTCCATGGCGTGGACGTAGATCTCGTCGAGGTCGCTCAGCCCCTGGCCCGCCGTGTCCAGCACCGCGAGCCGCGCGCGGACGCGGTCGGCCGGTGCGGCGTCCCGGGCCAGCAGATCGGTGGCCGCGCGCATGGCCAGGTCGGCGCGGGCGGCGCGGGCCGCCTCCTCGGCGGCGTCCACCAGCCGGGCGATCCGCTGCGAGCCGTGCCGCACGGGCGTGGACTCGGCGGCCAGCAGGGCCAGTTCGGCGGCCAGGGCGCTGTTCCCCCGGCGCCGCGCGGCGTCGGCGGACGCCGCGACCTCCGCGGCCAGCTTCCCGTCGGGGACGTCCGTGGCCAGCGCCCGGTGGCGTACCGCCTCGACGGGATCGTCCACGACCCGCGCGAGCGCCGCGTGACCGGCGCTGCGCTCGGTCCAGCAGGAGTCGTGCACGAGCGTCGACGGCAGCACGCCGGCCGTGAAGCCGACCGTCCCGTCCTCGTCGAGGGAGATCAGATTCGCCCGTTCGGCGGCGGCGAGGTCGGCCTCGGCGGTGGGGCGGCCCGCGCGGCGGATCAGCGACGCCGTCGGACGCAGCGCCAGCGCGGCCAGCAGGAGCGTGGAGCGTACGGCGGGCGAGGCGGCGCCCAGGAGCTGGCGGGCGAGGTCGCGGGCGCGCCCGGACAGGGACAGCGCCTCGGCGTGGTGCACGGGGGTCCGTGCGTCGGCGAGGGAGCGGCCGACGGCGAGCGCGAGACGCGGGTTGCCGCCGCTGGCCCGGTGGATGCGGCCGGCCATCCGGGACGGCAGCCGGTGGTGGATGAGGAGTTCGGCGATCTGGTCGGCCTGCAACGGCGGTACGGCCAGGACGTCGGCCTCGGACGGCACCCACAGGGGTTCCGGGCCGGCCCCGCCCGGCCCCGGCATGCCGCCGCGGAGTGTGTCCGGGGCGTACGCCGCGGGGGTCTCCACGCTGACCGCCCGCAGTGCGGGCGGGGCCAGGTGGAGGGCGAAACGCAGGAGGTCGGCGCTGGTGTCGTCGATGTGCTGGACGCCGTCGACGACCAGCAGGACGGGGCCGCGCGCGGCGGTGAGGGTCCGCAGGATCTGGGCGAGGGCGAGCCGCAGGGCGATGGGGTCCCAGCCGTCGGCCGGGACGGGTGCCTCGCGGCACAGCACGGCGACGGCGGTCCGCTGTGGGCCGGGCAGCCCTTCGAGGACGTCGTACGTCCCGGGCCCGCCGGGCCGGCCGGCTCCGCCCGGGCCGTCGGAGCCGCGGGGTCCGTCGGCCCCGCCCGGACCGCTGTGGGCGGTCCCGGGGCCGGGCCAGGAGGCGCACGCCGACACGGACGCCACGAGGGCGGCGGCGGCCGCGCCCGGTATGTTCCGGTCGGCGGGGAGCGTGGCGAGCCAGAGCACGGTCTCGCCCCGGGACTCGGCGCGCGCGGCGGCGGCCAGGGCGAGCTCCGTCTTGCCGACCCCGGCAGGGCCGGTGAGCAGGGCGCGTCCGCGGGTCTCCAGGACGCGTTCGAGCCGCGCGAGGAGCTCGGTCCGCCCGACCGGCGCGGGCCGGTACACCGCCGACGTCGTCACGTACCCACCCCCGCCTTCCGGTGTGCGCGGGCCCTCTGCCCGTGCGAGCAGAGAATACGGAGTCGGCCGCCACCGTCCAGGTCCGGTGTCCGGCATGCGGACAGACCTGAGGAGGGGCGTGCCCGCAGCAAGCTGCCGACACGCCCCTGAACAGCGTTGATGCTGTACTTCCGATGTCTCAGAAGGTGAGACTCCAGCTGTCGATGTAGCCGGTGTCACCCGATGCCACGTCGCGGACCTGGAGCTTCCAGGTCCCGTTGGCGACCTCGCTCGACGCGTCGACCGTGTACGTCGCGAGGACGTTGTCGGCGCCGTCGGAGGACGACGAGGTCTTCAGGTTGCGCACGGTGCCGTCCGGAGCGACGAGGTCGACGACCAGGTCGCCGCGCCAGGTGTGCTTGATGTCCACGTCGACCTTGAGGGCGGCGGGGGCGTTGCCGGTGCGGCCGGTCACGGCGATCGAGGAGGTGACCGTCGCGTTGTCGTTGACCGTGACGTTCGCCGCGTTGGTGAAGACCGTCCCGCCGGGCGTGATGCCGGTGACGGCGTTCACGGTCTTCGCCGCGTCGGCGATGCCGGTGCCGCAGCCGCCGGTGCAGGTGCCGGGCAGCGGACGGGCGTTGCTCTTGATCGCGGACTCGATGTCGGCCGGGGTGAGCGTGCTCTTGGCGGACTTCAGCAGCGCGGCGAGCCCGGCGATGTGCGGGGCGGCCATCGAAGTGCCCTGGTAGGGCTTGTAGTTCTCAGTGGACGGGGTGGTGGTGCCGGAGTTCAGCGTGGAGAGGATGCCGTTCTCGGGGGTGGTGACGGTACCGGGCGTGTCGGTGGCGCGGCGGGTCTCGCCGCCGGGCGCCGAGACGTCGATGCCGGCGCCGTAGTTCGAGTAGTACGAACGGTTGCCCTCGCGGCTGGTCGACGCCACGTTGATGACACCGGAGCAGTTGGCGGGCGTGAAGCCGGAGGCGTTGGCGTTGCTGTTGCCCGCCGCGACGACCACGGTGGTGCCGCGCGAAACGGCACCGTTGATGGCGGTCTGGTAGACGCTGGGGCAGGTGGAACTGGCGCCGCCGAGGCTCAGGTTGACGACCTTGGCCGGGGTCGGGTTGGCCGGGGCGCCCGGGACCGTACCGCCGGACGCCCAGGTGATGGCGTCGGCGATGTCGGAGGAGGAGCCGCCGCACTTGCCGAGCACGCGCACGGGCTGGATCTTCGCGCCGTACGCGATGCCCGCGATGCCCTTGGTGTTGTTGGCCGTGGCGCCGATGGTGCCGGCCACGTGCGTGCCGTGCCAGGAGGAACTGCTCGCCCTGGAACCGGTGCCGCACTCGCCGTCGGTGGCGTTCCAGTCGCCCTCGTCCCTGGCGTCGTTGTCACGGCCGTTGCCGTCGCGGGCGTCGGCGGACGAGGAGATGAAGTCGTAGCCGGAGACGACGTTGCCGGCCAGGTCGGTGTGGGCGGCGTAACCGGTGTCGATGACGGCGACGGTGACGCCGCTGCCGGTGGTCTTGTCCCAGGCGCCGGGTACGTTCATGCCGCCGGTGGCCTCGAACAGGTCCCACTGCTTGGCGTAGTCGGTGTCATTGGGGGCGGCCGCCATCGCGTAGGCGCGGATGTCGGGCTCCACGGACGCGACGGAGGAGTCGGCGCGGAAGGCGTCCATGACCTCGGTGAGGCCCTTCTTGGAGGCCTCGCCGCCCAGGTCGACCAGGGCGGCTCCGCCGGCGAGGCGGCGTTCGAACGACAGGCTCTCACCGGTCTTCTTGCCCTTGGCGGCCGCGTCGTTCTTGGCGGCGGCGTTGGAGCCGGCCTCGGCTGCCTCCGACTTGTAGGTGACGATGACCTTCTCGACCGGGGCGGCCGGCAGTTCGGTCACGGCCTGCGAAGCCGGGGCGGGCTTCGGGGAGGGGCCCGCGGCGGCGGCGGACGCCACGGTGGAGGTGGCAACGACGCCGGCGATCGTGGCGGTCGCGGCCACGACGGATATGAGTCTCCGCCTGGAACCGTTCAAGGTGTTCCCTTTCATGACGTACATGCGGAGCGCCTGGCGGGCGGCGCGGGAGCCGCGCGTGGCGTGGGGGCCACGGATGCGCGGTTCCTGGGCCGGGTGAGCCCGTGCGCCGCCGCCGGCGCTACGACCCTGGGTCAAGGCCGTCCCCGGCGTATCCCACCCTTTACATGCACCTGACAGGCAAGAGTCGGGGAACGGGATTCGCCGGTGCGGCAGACAGTAGGGAACGGCGAGACGAACCCGATACGGGGAAAACCCTTGTCACCCCCGTGAGGGGGGCCGGGGAGGGGGGCCGGGGAGGGGCGGGGCGACGCCCCGGTGCCGGGAACACCGCGCCGCAACCGCACGGCGCGCACCTGACCCGCCGGAGCGGCAACCAGGGCTGTTCCGGGCCCGCCTACGCGGTGCGGCGGGCGCCCGCGGAGGCCATGCCGAGCCAGGTGCGCGGGTTGCCTTCCCGGCACCGGCCGAGCTTCGGGGCCTTCCGGCTGATCCAGAGGGCCGGGATCCGGCTCCCGTCGCCCGCGCCCGCACACCGTCCGCCGCGAACTGCACTTCCGCTTCGACCGCGACGACCTGCGGATGCACCGGGCCGAGC
>NZ_JBSFUB010000088.1:0-28615 GCF_053591575.1 Streptomyces altiplanensis
ACGGCGGCCATGAAGACGATCTGGAGCACGTTCAGCTCGGTGAACGGCGTGATGACGTCGGTCGGCACGATGCCGGTCAGGAAGTCGATCCAGGATCGGAGATCTCGCGCGGTTCGCGGTTCGTGGTTCGCTCGGCAGGCAGTCGGGCCGGCAGGTCGTCCTCAGGTACGGAAACCGCGGGGGTTGTGCTCACGCGGGAAGGCGGTCCGGCCGGACCGCCCGCGGCCGGACCCGTATGTCCGGGCCACCCGGCCTGCTCCTACACTCCGGACCATGTTGCGCGCACTGGCTGTCGACGACGAACGACCGGCACTGGAGGAACTCCTCTACCTGCTGCGTGCCGACCCCCGGGTCCGCAGCGCCGAAGGGGCCACCGACGCCACCGAGACCCTCCGCCGGATCAACCGCGCACTCGACGCGGGACCCGACGGCGACGACGCCATCGACGTCGTCTTCCTCGACATCCACATGGCCGGACTCACCGGCCTCGACGTCGCACGGCTCCTCGCCGGGTTCGCCCGCCCGCCGCTCATCGTCTTCGTCACCGCCCACGAGGGCTTCGCCGTCCAGGCCTTCGACCTCAAGGCCGTCGACTACGTGCTCAAGCCGGTCCGCAGGGAGCGCCTCGCCGAGGCCGTGCGCCGCGTCTGCGACCAGGTCGACGCGAGCCCCGCCCCCGCGGCGACGGCCCCGCCCGCCGTCCTGCCGCAGACCGCCGCCGACCAGATCCCCGTGGAACTGGGCGGCGTCACCCGCTTCATCCCGATCGGCGACATCGCGTACGTCGAGGCGCAGGGCGACTACGCCCGCCTCCACACACACGCCGGCAGCCACCTCGTCCGCATCCCGCTCTCCACCCTGGAGGAGCGCTGGGCCGCCCGCGGCTTCGTCCGGATCCACCGGCGCCACCTCGTCGCCCTGGGCCGCATCGACGAACTGCGGCTGGACGCCGGGGCGACGACCGTACGCGTCGGCGACGCCGAACTCTCGGTGAGCCGCCGCCACGCGCGCGAGCTCCGCGACCTGCTGATGCGCCGCGCGCGCGGCTGACCGCCGGCCCTCCCCGGGCCGCCGTTCACCGCCGTACAACCGCCGCCCGCCGACCCGGACCCGCCGACGGCCCGCGCTGCCCCGCGCGTCGCCTACGCTCGGTCGGGCCACCGTCCCGAGGAGCCCGATGTCCGAACTCGACGCGCTGCTGGAGGAGCTCCGCGGCCTGCCGCCGACCCGGCCGTCCGACGCGCGCGACCTTGAAGCGCTGCTGACCGGGGTCAAGAGCGCGGCGGGCCGCTGGGCCGATGTGCTGTACGAGGTGCAGGAGTCCGCGCGGAGCGTCGCCGGGCCGCGCACCGCCGCCGCCCTGGAGGTCGCCTTCCGCAGGGCCGAGGAGTCGTACGTCGAGCTGGAATTCGCGCTGCGCGACTGCGTCCGGAAGACCGGCCGCCACCAGCTCGGCCGCTGACCCTACCCACCGTAATCACCGCTGCGTAGACTCGCGCCGATGTCCGCAGACCAGCCGTCCCCAGACCGCCCGCAGCCCCGCCGCGAAACCGTCACCGGAGTGCCCCGCAGCGCCCGCAGGCCGCCCGGGCACGCCCCGGCGCGGTCCGAGATCACCGAGCAGACCACCCTGGGAGCGACGTACGTACGCTCCCTGATGCGCAGCCAGCTGCGGACGGCACTGATCTCGCTGGGCGCGCTCACGCTCCTCGTCGGCTCGCTGCCCCTGCTCTTCGCGCTGCCGGAGGTCTTCACCGCTTCCGACCTGCCGTCGCCCGCTCCCTTCGTCTGGGCGACGCTCGGCGTGGGGGTCTACCCGGTCATGTGGCTGATCGCCCGCTGGTACGTCCGGCGCGCGGAGCGCAACGAGCGCGCGTTCACCAGGCTCGTCGAAGGGCGCTGAGTGAACCAGGCGTACGCGGTGGCCGCCGTCACCGTCGTCGTGCTCGCCACCGTGCTCATCGGCGCGCTCGGCCTGCGCATATCCCGCACCACCTCGGACTTCTACGTCGCGTCCCGCAGCGTCAAGCCCGGCCTGAACGCCGCCGCCATCAGCGGCGAGTACCTCTCCGCCGCCTCCTTCCTCGGCGTCGCCGGCCTGGTCCTCCTCCAGGGCCCCGAAATGCTCTGGTACCCGGTCGGTTACACCGCCGGGTACCTCGTCCTCCTCGTCCTCGTCGCGGCCCCGCTGCGCCGCTCCGGGGCGTACACCCTCTCCGACTTCGCCGAGGCCCGCCTCGAATCCCCGCAGGTCCGCAAACTCGCCAGCCTCTTCGTCGTCGGCATCGGGTGGCTCTACCTGCTGCCCCAGCTCCAGGGCGCCGGCCTGACCCTGGAGATACTCACCGGAGCGCCCGACTGGGTCGGCGGCCTCGTCGTGGCGCTCGTGGTGACCGGGGCGGTGGCGGCCGGCGGGATGCGCAGCATCACCTTCGTGCAGGCCTTCCAGTACTGGCTCAAGCTCACCGCACTGCTTGTCCCCGCGCTCTTCCTCACCGTCGCGTGGCTGGGTGACGACGCCCCGCGCGCCCGGTTCGCGGAGCCCGCGACCTTCCGCGCGCACACGGAGGTACGGATCGACGACACCGTACGCATCGACCTCGCCCGGCCGCTGCGCGTCACCGTGACCGGCACCGTCGACGGCCGGCGCCACGACGGCACGTCCCTCGCCCTCGACGCGGGCGTCCACCGCATCGGCGCGGGTACGGAACTGGGCTTTCCCGCGCACGCCCAGGTCCCCCGGAAGGCGGACGCCGAACGGACGGGCGCGTCCAGCTGGTCGCAGTCGCCGGCCGGCAGCCGCGAGGACCACCCGCTGTACGCGACGTACGGGCTGATCCTCGCCACCTTCCTCGGCACCATGGGGCTGCCGCACGTCGCCGTGCGCTTCTACACCAGCCCCAACGGCACCGCCGCGCGCCGCACCACCCTCGTCGTCCTCGGACTGGTCGGCGTCTTCTACCTGCTGCCCCCGGTGTACGGCGCGCTCGGCCGGATCTACGCCCCCGAGCTGTCCCTCACCGGGGAGGCGGACGCCGCCGTCCTCGTCCTGCCCGACCGGATCGTCGGCGGCGTCGGCGGCGACCTGCTCGGGGCGCTGCTCGCGGGCGGGGCGTTCGCGGCGTTCCTGTCCACCGCGTCGGGGCTGACCATGTCGGTCGCGGGCGTCCTGACCCAGGACGTCCTCCCGCCCCGCGGCGTACGGCACTTCAGGCTCGCCACCGTCATCGCCATGGCGGTGCCGCTCGGCCTGAGCATCGTGACGGTCAACGTGCCGGTCGCCGACGCCGTGGGCCTGGCCTTCGCCGTGTCCGCGTCCTCCTTCTGCCCGCTCCTCGTCCTCGGTATCTGGTGGCGGGGGCTCACCCCGCCGGGCGCCGTGGCCGGTCTCGTCGTCGGCGGCGGGGCCGCGCTGACCGCCGTCATGGCGACCAGGGCGGGGCTCCCGGCGGACGGCTGGCCGCACTCGCTGCTGGCCTGGCCCGCCGTCTGGTCGGTGCCGCTCGGTTTCCTGACGATGGTGCTGGTGTCGCTGGCGACCCGTGACCGCATACCTGCCGGGACCGCCGCGACCCTGGCCAGACTTCACCTGCCGGAGGACCTGATGACGAAGACCGACACGGGAGCGGGCGGGCGGCGATGACCGGAATCGACATCGCGTCGCTGGCCGCCGCCGGCGCCGTGCTCCTCGCCGCGGGCGTCGTTCTCGGCCGGGTCACCGCCGGCCGCGGGCGCGGCGAGGACCTGGACCTCGGTACGCCCGTCGAGCGCGCCACCTTCCACACCCTGCACACCGCCTCGCTCGCCGCGCCCCCGCTGCGCGCCGGCCTCACCGAGGACACCGCCCGCAAGGCCGCCCGCCGGCTGCGTTCCCTGCTGGGCACCGAGGCGCTGTGTCTCACCGACCGCGAGTCCGTGCTCGCGTGGGACGGGCCCGGCGGCGATCACCACAGAGAGCTGGTGATGCGGCGGGTACGGGAGATGCTCGACTCCGGGCGGAGCCAGAGCCTGCGCAGCGACTGCGACGACCTCCAGTGCCCGCTGCGGTGGGTGGTGATCGCGCCGCTGACCGGTGAGGAAGGGGTGCTGGGCGCGCTCGTCGCGTACGGGTCGCGGGAGTCGGCCGTCCTGGTGAGAGCCGCCACCGAGGTGGCCCGCTGGGTGTCCGTACAGCTGGAACTGGCCGAGCTCGACCGCTCACGCACCCGGATCGTCGAGGCGGAGATCCGCGCCCTGCGCGCCCAGATATCGCCGCACTTCATCTTCAACTCGCTCGCCGCCATCGCCTCGTTCGTCCGCACCGACCCCGAGCGCGCCCGCGAGCTGCTCCTGGAATTCGCGGACTTCACCCGCTACTCCTTCCGCCGGCACGGCGACTTCACCCGCCTCGCCGACGAGCTGCGCTCCATCGAGCAGTACCTGGCGCTGGCCGGTGCCCGCTTCGGCGACCGCCTCAAAGTGACGCTCCAGGTGGCCCCCGAGGTGCTGCCGGTCGCGCTGCCCTTCCTCTGTCTCCAGCCGCTCGTCGAGAACGCCGTCAAGCACGGTCTGGAGGATTCCAGGGACGAGTTCAAGGTCACCATCGCGGCCCGGGACGCGGGCGCCGAGGCCGTGGTGGTGATCGAGGACAACGGTGTCGGCATGGACCCGGAGCGGCTGCGACGGATCCTCGCGGGCGAGCACACCACCTCGTCCGGCATCGGCCTGTCCAACGTCGACGAGAGGCTGCGCCAGGTGTACGGGGACGACTACGGCCTCGTGATCGAGACGGGCGTGGGCGCGGGCATGAAGATCACGCTGCGGTTTCCCAAGTACCGCGCGGGGGTGCACCCGGCGGCGCCCGCCGGACGCGACCGTGATCAGAAGAGGTGGATGGCGAGATGACCGAGCGGCAGCCCCAGCTGCCAGGCCGGGGTCCACACCTGCTCGCTCTCGTCCACGCCGAGGTCCGCCGCCCGGTGCGGTGGGAGCGCGCCGCCGAGGTCGGCGGCGAGGAGCTCCGTCTCGCCGAGCCACCGCCATGACGCCAGGGCCAGTTCCAGATCGGGGCTGACCAGCGCCACTTCCCCGGGGCCGGCCCCGGCGGTGCGGTCGGCGAACCGCTCCCGCACCCATGACTCCCAGGGGTGGCCGTACGTGGTGAGCGAGAGCCACTCGTCCAGGCTGGAGACGACGCGGATGCCGGACAGCTCGTCCGAACTGTCGGAGAGATAGACGGTGAGCGCCAGGGTCTCCCGGCCGGCTCTGAACTCCAGCGTGCCGGGCGGGACCAGATTGCCCGTCCGCAGCAGTTCGTCGGCGATGTACTCGGCGTACAGCCAGGCCATCGGTACCGCGATCTTCTCTCCGCTGGTGCCATTCGTACTCTCGGGCAGCACAGCACTCCACCTTCTCCCGCACTGAATCTGTTCTGTGTTTCCTGGGGTACCGCCGAGCTTTCACTCTCGAAGACGCACAGCGTGCCGTCTTTACTCAACTTGACGCTGTCGTTTCGAAATCGGCCTGCTCTGCACGGGTACGGGAGGGTGAGGACGTGTCCAGTGGTGCGGGCGGGACGCAGGTGCCTCAGGCGGCGTCGCGACCGTATCCGGGAAGCACCTTACGCAGGGCGCGCAGGGCGTAGTACGTACGGGACTTGACCGTGCCGGCCGGTATGCCGAGCGCTTCGGACGCCTCCGCCACGGACCGGCCGCGGAAGTAGACCTGTGTCAGCACCTCGCGGTGCTCGCACCGCAGCGCCTTGACGGCCTCGCGCACATCGAGAGCCGTCACCGAGCGCTCCACGTGGTCGTCGGGGAGCGCGGACTGTTCGAGTACGTCGCACCCGACCTCGTGCGGCCTCGCGCGCCTCGCCCGCCGGGCGTCGATCGCGAGCCTGCGGCCCACCGTGAAGAGCCAGGGGCGCATCGAGCCGTGGTCGCTCGCCAGCGCCTCCGGATGCTGCCAGGCGCGTACCAGGGTTTCCTGGAGGAGATCCTCGGCGCGCTGGCGGTCCCCGTACGTGAGGCCCAGCAGAAAGCCGAACAGCGCCCTTCCGTGCTCGCGCTGGAGGTCGGCGATGGCTCGTTCGTGGGTGTGCTGTTCGAGGGGGGAGGGCACCGTTGACGTCCCTTCGGGAGACCGGGTGGCCGTTGGCCGGACGGCGGCGAAGATATCCGCTGCCCGGCGGATGCGCGGCGGTGCGGGAAGCGGCGGCCGAACGGGCGGCAGGGGCCGTGCGGTGAGCGGTCGAACGGTGCGATGAATGGCACGACGAACGGTCGCAATCGTGCGTCTGTTCCGGTGACGGAAACGGCCGTGTCGCTTGACACGCCGGGGACCGGTCTATGGATTCATTCGTCCTATAGTCATATAAAACGGAAGTCGGTCCGATGGCGAAGAGAAAGCTGCGAGGGGTGGCGGCCACGGCCGCGCTGCTGATCCTGGGCGTCACCGCGTACACCGGATGCACCGGCGGCCTGCCGACGGCGCGCGTGCCCGCCCCGGAGGGAGAGCTGGCGGGCGGCGCGGGACGCCAGCAGCGGGGCTTCACCCTCGTCGCATCGGGCGACGTGCTCCCGCACGCGTCGATCATCCGGCAGGCCCGTGCCGACGCGGGCGGCGACGGCTACGACTTCGCGTCGATGTTCACCGGCGTGAAACCGGTCGTCTCCGAGGCCGACCTGGCGATCTGCCACATGGAGACGGTGTACGGCCCCGACGGCGGCCCGTACACCGGCTATCCCGCCTTCCAGTCGCCGCCCGAGGTGGCCGAGGGGCTGCGCGCCACCGGCTACGACTCCTGCTCCACCGCCTCCAACCACACCCTGGACGCGGGCGCCGAGGGCATCGACAGGACCCTCGGCGCGCTCGACAAGGCCGGCATCAAGCACGCGGGTTCGGCGCGGACGGCGGCCGAGGCCCGGAGGCCCGCCTGGCTGAAGGGCGGCACCGCCAAGGTCGCCCAGCTCGCGTACACCTACGGCACGAACGGCTATCCGCTGCCCGAGGAGCGGCCGTGGGCGGTGAACCTGATCGACCGGGAGAAGATCGTCGCCGACGCGCGGGCGGCCAGGAAGGCGGGCGCCGACGTGGTCGTCGTCTCGCTGCACTGGGGCACGGAGTGGCAGGACGACCCCGACGAGCAGCAACTGGAGCTCGGCAGGGCGCTCACCGCGTCGAAGACCGGCGACCGCCCCGACATCGACCTGATCCTCGGTACGCACGCGCACGTCCCGCAGGCGTACGAGAAGGTCAACGGCACCTGGATCGTCTACGGCATGGGCGACCAGATCGCCGGGGCGATGGTCGACCACTCGGGCGCGTACGACCCGCGCGGCAACCAGGGCACCATCGGCCGCTTCACCTTCGCCCCGCCCGCACGGCCGGGGCAGCGCTGGGACGTGCGCAAGGCGGAGTTCATCCCGCAGTGGTTCGACACGCAGGAGGGGCGGGCGGTGAACCTCAACACGGCGATCGCGGGCGGCGCGGACCACGCGGAGGTACGCGACCGGATCCGCCGGATCGTCCTCGGCCGGGACGCGGCCGAGGACGGTCTGAGGATGGGGAAGTAGCCGGGGCCGCTACTCCTCGCCGCGCTTCTCCACCGCGGGCGGTGTCTTCGCCAGCGCCGACTTCCGGTACGAGTAGGCGAAGTAGATGACCAGGCCGAGCGCGAACCACGCGGCGAAGCGGAGCCAGGTCTCCCAGGCCAGGAACGTGATCAGCCAGAGCGAGAACACCACCCCGATCGCCGGCACGAACGGCATGCCGGGAGTGCGGAAGCTGCGCGGCAGGTCCGGCTGCCGGTAGCGCAGCACGATCACCGCGGTGCACACCACGGCGAACGCCAGCAGGATTCCGATGTTGGTCAGTTCGGCCGCCTCGCCGATCGGCAGGAACCCGGCGATCAGCGCCGAGGCGACCCCCACGATCCAGGTCACCCGGACCGGCACGTGCCGCGTCGGGTGCGTCTTGGCGAACCAGCGGGGCAGCAGCCCGTCGCGGCTCATCGAGAACCACACCCGGGTGACACCCAGCATGAAGGTGAACATCACCGTGAGGATGCCGATGATGGCGCCCACCGCGATCACGTCCGCGAGCGCACCGAGCCCCACCGACTGGAACGCCGTCGAGAAGCCGCTCTCCGGGTCGATCTCCGTGTAGTTCTGCATGCCGGTGAGCACCAGGGTGGCCAGTACGTACAGCACCATCGAGATCGCGAGCGAGTACAGGATCGCCTTCGGCATGTGGCGCTGCGCGTCCTTGGACTCCTCGGCCGCCGTCGACATGGCGTCGTACCCGAAGACCGCGAAGAACACCGTCGCCGCACCGGTGAAGGCCCCGCCGACCCCGAACGGGAAGAAGGGGCTGTAGTTGCCGGTGTTGACGTGGAAGAAACCGACGACGATCACGAGCAGCACGACCAGGACCTTCAGCACCACCACGACCGTCTCGAAGCGCGCGGCGCTCTTGATGCCCAGCGTCAGCAGGTACGCGATGAACAGGCACAGCACCGCCGCGAACAGGTCGACCTTGTGGCCCGCGCCGGTGCCGGGCGCGCCCAGCATCCAGACGGGCAGCTCGGCTCCCATGTCCTCGATCAGGAAGTTGAAGTAGCCGGAGATGCCGATCGCGACCACCGCCACGATCGCCGTGTACTCCAGCAGCAGGTCCCAGCCGATGAACCAGCCCGCGAGCTCACCGAGGACCGCGTAGCCGTAGGTGTACGCCGAACCCGCCTTCGGGATCATTCCCGCGAACTCGGCGTAGGAGAAGGCCGCGGCCGCGCTCGCCACGCCCGCGATCAGGAAGGAGATGAGCACCGCCGGGCCCGCCGTGCCGTTCGCGACCGTACCGGCGAGGGTGAAGATGCCCGCGCCGATGATGCCGCCGACGCCGATCGCGGTGAGCTGCCAGAGGCCCAGGGTTCTGGTGAGCCGCTCGCCGGCGTCGCCCGGCCCCTCCTCCTCGATCTGTTCGATCGGCTTGCGGCGCAGTACGCCCCGTCCCGTCCGGAGTCCGGCCATGAGTGATCCCTCCGCAGGCGACTGTCGGCTGATGGCGGGCTCATGATGACCCGGGGGAGGCCGGGGCGAAAGGCGGCGTACGCCAAGTGGAGTCCTGTTCCGCCGCGGTTACGGCACGACGGTGACGGGCCAGCGCCCCGCCTTCACCAGCCGCAGCGCCACCGAGCCGATGAACCGGTGGCCCGCCGACTCCGAGGCCCCGACGACCACGGCGTCCGCCTTGAGCTCGTCGGCCGCCGCCACCAGGCCGTTGTACGGGTCGCCGCGGAAGGTGTGGAACTCCCAGCGCACCTCGAAGGTGCCCTTCGCCCGCTCCGCCGCGGTGCGGACCTCCGCCATCAGGTCCTGCGCGATCTCCTCGGCCGTGTCCGCGAGCGGCACCCCGACCCCGAGCGCGGCCCCGGCCGACATCAGCGGCTGTACGTAGACCAGAGCCAGCAGCGCGTTCTGCCGGCGGGCGAGACCCGCCGCGTACGCGGCCGCGCGGAGCGAGGAGTCGGATCCGTCCAGGCCCGCGACGATCACCTTGGGGCCGTCGGTCCCGCGTTCGAACTGGTGGCGCTGCTGCTCTGTCACAGCAGGGAGGTTATCCGGCGCCTGCGGGCTCGTCCCATCGGGTGCTTCGGCCACCGCCGCCGGTGTGGGCCGGGCCGCGGGCCCTGCGGCCGTGCGAGCTATAAGTCATGAAAAACGATCAGATTAATCCGGGGCGCCGGGCGATGCTGCGCCTCGCCGCCTGCCTGGGGGCCGTCACCGTCGTGCGGTTCCTGGGCCCGGACCGGGCCGAGGCACCGAGCCGCTTCCCGTCGGGACCGCCGCCCGCGGCGGGGCCGCAGGCCGCCCCGCCGGTCAGGGCCTCGGCGTACCGGCTGCGGCCCATGACGGCGTACGCACCGCCCAGTTCCGTGCTCACGCGCCCGCCGGTGCGCCGGCGGCCCTTCCTGCGGATGGCGGGGATCGGCCGCTCCATGGTGCTGACCTTCGACGACGGACCGGACCCGCGCTACACCCCGGCCATCCTGCGCACGCTGCGGCGCTACGACGTACGCGCGATGTTCTTCGTGTGCGGGGAGATGGCCGTCCAGAACCGGGACCTGCTGCGGGAGATGGCCGACGACGGGCACGTGGTCGGCAACCACTCCTGGTCCCACCCGTTGATCCCGCGGCTGTCACCGGACGGCATCCGCTCCGAGCTGGGGCGGACGAGCGAGATCGTCGAACGGACCGTCGGGGACGCCCCCGACTGGTACCGCGCGCCGTACGGCGCCTGGAACCGCCGCTCCTTCGAGATCGGCGCGGAGCTGGGCATGGAACCGCTCGGCTGGACCGTCGACACGCTGGACTGGCGCGAGCCGGGCGCCAGGGCCATCGTCCGCCGGGTGCGCGACGGCGCGGGCCCCGGCGTGGTGGTGCTCTCGCACGACGCGGGGGGCAACCGGCAGCAGAGCGTGGCGGCGCTGCGGACGTACCTGCCGCAGCTGCTCGACGCGGGCTACCGCATCACGGTGCCCGGCACCGCGCCCCGGGCGTGAGTGCCTTCCGGGCGCCTTCCTGACCGCTGTCCCCGGATCTCCGCCTGGTCGTCACCCGTCAGCGGGTGGCGACCAGGTGGGCGAAGGCGACGACGTTGCCGGTGTAGCCGTCCGTCTTCGAGTAGCCGCCGCCGCAGGTGATCACGCGCAGCTCCGGCCGGCCCGTGTCGCCGTACACCCGGGGGCCGGGGAAGTTCTCCTTCGAGAAGACCTCGACGCCGTAGATCTTGAAGACCGCGACCTGGCCGTCGTAGCGGGTCACCTCGATGCGGTGGCCCTTCTTGAGCGAGCCCAGGTTGAAGAAGACGGCGGGTCCGGCGGCGTTGTCGACATGGCCGACGATCACCGAGGTGCCCCGCTGACCCGGGGAGACACCGTTCTGGTACCAGCCCGCGAGGTTGGGGTCCTCCGGCGGCGGCGCGTCGATCCAGCCCTCCGCGTCGAGCCCCACGTCCACGATGGGCGCGTCGACGCGGATGTCGGGAAGGCGGATCCGGGAGGCCGGGGCGTACGGCAGGGGCTGGAGGGAGGGAGTGAGGGTCGTGGCTCCGGCGGTGTCGGGGCGGGGGGTGTCCAGGGCGGCGGCCGACGCGGGCTGCGGAGGTCCGAGCGAGACGTCGACGCCGTTGCGCATCAGCGCGAGGCCGGTGAGCATGACGAGGGCCAGGACTCCCCACGGTGAGCGTTTCCTCGGCTCCGAGCCGTTGTACTCCTGGCCCATGGTGCTCCCTTCGACGCGTCTGTACGGACGCTAAGTGCGGGGGGTGGGGGCGGCGAGGCGTGAGGGGCGAACGGGTGGCGCGGCGACCCCGGGTGGTCCATCCGTGGCGCATCCGTGTAACTCGTCGTACAAGATATCTGACGGTGTGTGACCTGCGGCTCCGTCAGTTCCGGACGTGTCGCACCGGCGTGTCGCCTCACCGGGGTGGACCAGTCCCGAAATGCAGGATTTGTGTACCGAGGTGAGTGTTCGTCATGGGAGGCGTTCTCGTCGACCTTCCCGGAGCACCGCTCCGGGGCGCCGCCCATGGAGGTTCTACGATGCGTGTTCCACGCGCCTGCCTGGTGACCGTGACGGCCTGCGCGGCGGTCGGACTCGTCGCCCCCACCGCTGCCGCCACCAACGGCCCGCGCAACGTCAACGTCAATCCGTACTCGGTCCACCAGGGCGCCGTGATGACGATCAGCGCCTCGGGGTGCGGTCACGGCGGCACCGTCACGTCCAACGCCTTCAAGAAGCCCGCCCGCCTCTCGGCCAGCGACACCACGTCGTACGCCACCGCCAAGATCAAGCACAACGCCACTCCGGGCCACTACAACCTGGCCGTCAAGTGCAACGACAACCCGAGGGTGGCGACCCACCCGTTCACCGTTCTCGAGGGCCGCGGCGCACAGGGCGGCATCGGCGGGTCCCTCGGCCCCTCCGACACGGAGATGAAGGTCGGGGCCGGTCTTGTCACCGCGGCGGCCATCGGCGGCGGCCTCTTCATCGTGCGCAGGCGCCGTCTCAACCACGCCGGGGTCTGAGCGCTGCCCGGCTGCCGGCGAGTCCGTAAGTCCGTACGTGTGTGAACGCCCGTCGCCCCGTGTCCTCGTCAGGACGCGGGGCGACGGGCGCGTGGGGCGGCCGGGTGCCGCACGGCCGGCGGTCAGTGCTGCCGGTTGCTGTTGCTGCGGCGGCGGCGCAGCACGAAGACCGCGCCGCCCACGGCCGCGGCGACCAGCGTGGCGCCCGCGGCGATCTCCCCCGCGTTCATGCCGCCGACGCTGCCGCCCACGCCGCCCCTGGCCGGGCCGGCCGGGGTGGTGGTCACGCTGGTGGGCATGGCGGTGGTGGCAGTGGCGGTGGGCGTGCGGGTGGGGCTGGCCGTCGGGCTGGAGCCGCCGGTGATGGTGAGGTCCGACGTGTCCGTCTCACCGTTGCAGGCGTACGTCACGAGGTAGACGGCACCGCGTCTGGCGTCCCAGTCGACCGTGGCTGTCGCCGTTCCTCCCATGGGGATCCTGGTGGGGTCGAACACCGCGGAAGACGCGATCGCGTCACCGTTGCAGCCCGTGACGGCCAGAGTGACCTGGCCGCCCGGGGCGATGGTGGAAGGGGTGGCGGTGCCGGACACCACAGGCGCCTTGCCGTCCACGGCCGTGGCGGCCGGGGTGGTGAACGAGAGAGCGGCGAGGCCGAGCGCGGCGGCCGATGCGAGACGTATCGCGCGCATGGACAATCCTCCGGGTCCTCGAGGGGCAGCGGCGGAATCTTTATCCACACATGACAGGAAATGCTCCTCGATACCCCACACGCTAGGAGCGACGGTGGCGGCGCGCGATCACAGTCGCGCAAATGGGGCATCGGGGCAGACCGGACGGCGTACTGCCGGGACCCGTCGCACTGGGGCGGTGCCCCGCTTCAGTGAAGATCCGGCCCTGCCGCCTGGGGAAGCTCGGCGGGAACAAGGGCGTCACGGCGGCGCTCGCCGACGTGGTGAAGATCCTCAGCAGGGAACCGACGCCCCTCGTGAACGGTTACGTCTTCCTCGCGACGGATGCCGGCCCCGGCCGGCCGCGGGGCTTCGCCTCCCGGCCGGCCGGGCAGATCGCGGGAAACCCGCACACGGTCATGTTCGCCTGGGCCCGGTGGAAGTCCTTCGCCGCCTTCCTGGAATCCGCCGACGCGACGTGGCGGGCGAACTGAGGACGCGGTCGCCGTCGGT
This sequence comes from Streptomyces altiplanensis, assembly GCF_053591575.1. Taxonomy (NCBI): domain Bacteria; kingdom Bacillati; phylum Actinomycetota; class Actinomycetes; order Kitasatosporales; family Streptomycetaceae; genus Streptomyces; species Streptomyces altiplanensis. The sequence continues at coordinate 13,249 of NZ_JBSFUB010000088.1, forward strand.
GGCGGGCGGCCGTACGGTGTCACGCCGGCGGGGTCACCCGGAGGCGTTCGGGAGCAGGTCGAGGAGCGGTGAGGCGGTGGCCGAGAGGCCGCGGCCGAAGGGGGCGTCGAAGTCCCAGATGAGGAAGAGCAGGAAGGCGATCAGGGCGCTGTAGAGGCCGGCCAGGAGGAGTTCGCGCGGGGTGCGGCGGATCTGGAGGGTGAAGATCAGGCCGACCGCCACCAGGGCTCCGATGATCAGACCGAACCAGACCACGCCGGGCATGGTGGCCTCCGCGCCCTGGCCCCGGACGCTCCTGGCGTCGTCGACCGCGGCCACCTGGTCGACCAGGGGCTGGTAGGCCTGGCCCTCGTGGTCGGTCTTCGGCACGTAGTCGGTGACGTCACGGCGCACCTGGTCGAGGAGTTCGGTGCCGCGCTCCGAGAGGCTGCCGTGGTCGGCCATGTGGCGCCATTCGGTGTGGACGACGTACGTGACGTACGCGTCGACGTCGGCGCGGATGCGGTCGCGGACCTCGGCGGGGTAGACCTCCGAGCGGGCACTGATCTCGTGCAGGGCCTGGGCCTCCTGGCGTACCGACTCCTGGGCGGCGCCGCGGCCCTCCCAGACGCCGGCGATGGCGAGGCCCAGGACGATCGCGTAGACCACGCCGATCATCATCGTCATGTACTCGATGACGTCGGGCGTCTCGGACGGGTCGTCGTCATCGCCGACGCGGCGGTTGTTGATGACCGTGATGGTGAGGACGACCGCGCAGGCGGCCGCCATCGCGATGCTCAGAACGAGCCATTCCGACATGGGGTTCTCCGTCGGCTAGCGGGAGCGGGGGCGCAGTACGGCGGCGGCGAATACCGCGGGGGCCGTGATCAGGAGGGTGAGGGAGACCAGAGAGGGTCCGGTGTCGGGCTCCTTGCGGGTGGCCTTCCGGTACACGGGAATGGCGACCGGGGTGGTGGCGGCCGGTTTCGGCCGGGCGGACGGAGTGGGGGCGGGGTGGGGGGTGGGCGCGAGGGAGGGCTTGGGGGCGGACGGTGTTGGTGCGACGGGTGGGGGAGGCGGTGGTGGCGGGGGAGGAGGAGGCGCGGGTGCCGGTTCGGCGGGCGGAGGGGGCGGTGGAGGCGGCGGTGGAGGGGGCGGTGGAGGCGGTGGGGGAGGCGGTGGGGGAGGCGGAGGTGGAGGGGGTGGAGGTGGAGGAGGCGGCGGAGGTGAAGGCGGCGGAGGCGGCTGGGGCGGAGGTTCCGGGGAGGGCGGCGGTGGCGGTGGCGGAGGAGGCTTCGGTTTCGGGCCCGCCGTGCAGGTCCCACTTCCCGCCACGGCGACCGCCGAGCCCGACGACGCCTCACCGTTCGGCGAAATGGAGGCGTACGCACAGCTGTCGGCCGCGGACGGAACAGGGCTCAGCAGCAGCCAGGTCAGGGTGGTGGCGGCCAACAGGCGTCCCAGGGGCGGAGAGTGCACGTCGGGATCATGGTCGGAGTGCGCCTCCGGCACGCCGTAACTGCTCCTGATTCCCCTGATGGATGGGACTTTCACGGTTTTGCGTTCGTGATCGCCCTGCCTGTGCATCGGAGATCATGGGGAATTTCGCGAACGCTTTGAACACCTGGGTGCCCTTCGCCCGTACCTAGGGCCATGAGCGGCGCACTGCAGCGTCGCGACTCAACCCCGGTGCACAGGAGTCGACATGAAGACCTGGCGGAACGTCTCGCTCGCGGTGACGGCGGCGGCTGTGATGGTGCTGACGGCGGCGTGCGGTCAGGACAAGGCGACCGAGTCCCCCAACGGCCAGTCCGTGGGCAATGCCAACCCCGCGCGACAGCCCGCGGAGAACGGCTACGGCTCGGGCAACGGCTACGCCGACGCACCCGGTGAACAGGCCGCCGCGCCCAGGGCCGCGGGCCGGCTCGCCGTCTGGGACAGCAAGAAGCTCGGCAAGGTCGTCACCGACAGCAGGGGATTCACGCTGTACCGGTTCGACAAGGACACCGCCAGTCCGCCGAAGTCGAATTGCGACGGCGACTGTGCGAAGGCCTGGCCGGTGGTGCCCGCGGGTGATGCCACGGCCGCCCCCGGCACCGATGCCTCGGCGATCGGCGAGGTGGCCAGGGCCGACGGCACCAAGCAGCTCACCATCGGCGGCTGGCCCATGTACCGCTTCGCCAAGGACACCGAGCCCGGCGACGCCAAGGGCCAGGGCGTCGGCGGCACCTGGTTCGCCTCCGCCCCCGACGGGAAGAAGGCCGCACCGGGCGCGGCGGGCGGCACGCAGGACGACGCCGCCGAGAACCCCTCCGGCCTCGCGGGCATGTCCGTACGCCAGGACCCCGACCTCGGCGACATCGTGGTCGATTCCAAGGGGATGACGGTCTACCGGTTCAAGAAGGACTCGGCCTGGCCGATGAAGACGGCCTGCACCGGCGCCTGCCTGGACAAGTGGCCGGTCGTCCCGCCGGTGGGGAAGAACGACACCGACGGCATCCTCAAGAAGGGCTTCGTCGTCTTCGACCGCCCCGACGGTGTCCAGCAGCAGACGATCGACTGCTGGCCCGTCTACACCTTCTCGGGCGACGCGAAGCCGGGTGACACCAACGGCCAAGGGGTCGGCGGCACTTGGTACGCGGTCTCGCCCGAGGGCAAGCTGGTCGGCGCCCCCGCGTAGTTCCGGCAGCGTCCCCGCGCTGTGGTGCCCGGCCGGGCCGGCCCGTCCTTCCGCTTCGTGCGGTGGGCGGGCCGGTCGTATGTGTCGCACATGCCGGTGGAGTGTGACCCAGAACGGACCGTCAATTTCCGTTTTTGCTCGCTCTGATGCCTGCCGATCAGTAGCCTCGGCTCGAACGCCGGTCTTGGCCATGACCGGACGTCCCGTGGCGATGAGTTGGAGACATTGATGGAGCGACCCGCCTGGGCACCCCAGGGCATCGACCTCTCGGTGCCGAGCGTGTCCCGGATCTACGACTTCTACCTGGGCGGTTCGCACAACTTCGAGGTCGACAGGGAGGCGGCCCGCAAGGCCATGGAGTTCATGCCGGGCCTCCCGAAGGTCATGCAGGCGAACCGGGCGTTCATGCGCCGCGCGGTGCGCTTCGCGGTCGGCGAGGGCATCACCCAGTTCCTCGACATCGGATCCGGCATACCGACCTTCGGCAATGTCCACGAGGTCGCCCAGGCCGCCGACCCCGGGGCCCGCGTGGCGTACGTCGACCACGACCCGGTCGCCGTCGCGCACAGCCGGGCCGTGCTCGCGGGCAACGACCGGGCCGGCATAGCCGCGGCCGACCTGCGCAAGCCGCAGGAGATCCTGAACGACCCCGTGGTCGGCGGACTCATCGACCTGGACCGGCCGGTGGCGCTGCTGCTCGTCGCCGTACTCCACTTCGTCGAGGACGCCGACGATCCGCAGGCCGCCGTCGCCACCCTGCGCGACGCCCTCGCGCCGGGAAGCGTCGTGATCCTGACCCACGCCTCCTACGAGGGGATCCCGATCCCCGAGGAGCAGGCGGGCGGCACGGTCGGGGTCTACAAGGACATCAAGAACCCGCTGGTCATGCGCTCGCGCGAGGAGATCGCACGGTTCTTCGAGGGGTACGCGATGGTCGAGCCGGGACTCGTCCCGATGCCGGACTGGCGGCCCGAGATCCCGGCCGCGCAGGAGGATCCGTACGCCTACTCGGGCTATGCAGGGGTGGGACGCAAGCAGTGAGCGTGCCAGCACAGGCGCCGGGGCCCGGATCCGGGCCGGCCGCCGAGCAGGGAGCCGCGGGCGGCCCCGACGAGGGACCCGGCGACAGACTCGACGACAGGCTCGGCCGGTTCGCGACGATCTGGAGCCGGGCCGTCTTCCCCGTCACCGCCACCTCCATGACCCGCCCCGAGGTCGAACGGCACCTGCTGCCGCTCGCCCGGAAGCTGAGCGAGGCTCTGCACCGGCGGCCCTTCGACACCACGCCCGCGTACGAGGTCGGCGCCGCCCTGGTCGCCGCGCACTGCACCGACCCGGACGCCCTCGTCCGTACGCTCGGAGTGGTCGACTCCTACCTGGTGCTGTACTGCGCCGGGGAGGACGACTCGCCCGCCGAGGCCGAGGAGCAGCGGGCCCGCTGCGCCCGGCTCCAGCACGCCGTCGCCGCCGGCTTCGCGCAGGCCCTCCGTGAGCGCACCCTCGCCGAGCAGGAGGCCCTCGCACGGTCGTCGCTCCTGGCGAGCACCGAGGCGCAGAAGGCACTGCACGCCACCGAGACCCGGTTACGCGCGGTCTTCGAGGGCGCGGCGATCGGCATCGGCATCGCCGACCTCGACGGCAACGTCCTGGAGGTCAACGACGCGCTCATGCGGATGTTCGGCGGGCTCGGTCACCACGTGCGCGGCAAGAAGGTGAGCGAGTGGGTCCATCCCGAGGACACGCCCCACGTGTGGCGGCTGTACGGCGAACTGGTGCGGGGCGAACGCGAGAACTACCGCGTCGAGAAGCCGTACTACCGCACCGACGGCACCGTCCTGTGGACCAACCTGACGGTCTCGCTGCTGCGCGACGCCGACGGGAAGCCGCAGTACCAGCTGGCGCTCATGGAGGACACCACCGAGCGGCGGCTGCTCAATCTTCGGCTCCGCTACGAGGCCACCCACGACGCGCTGACGGGTCTGCCCAACCGCACGCTGTTCTTCGAGCGCCTGGAGAAGGCGCTGTCCGCGGGCGACGGCATGCGCTTCGGCCTGTGCTACCTCGATCTCGACGGCTTCAAGGCGGTCAACGACAGCCTCGGCCATTCGGCGGGCGACCGGCTCCTCGTGGAGGTCGCCGACCGGCTGCAGAGCTGCGCGACGGCGCCCGGCGAGATGGTGGCCAGGCTCGGCGGTGACGAGTTCGTGGCGCTGACCACGGGCCCCGACACCCGCCAGGAGGTGGACGAGCTCGCCGCCCGCATCCTGACCGCGCTGTCGGCCCCGATCCGCATCGAGGGCCGTGACCTGACCGTACGCGGCAGCATCGGCATCGTCGAGGGGCCGGCGGGCGAACGCGGTCCCGCCGAGGTGCTGCGGAGCGCCGACATCACCATGTACCGCGCCAAGTCGGCGGGCGGCAACCGCTTCGAGACGGCCGACGCGGAGGCGGACGCCCGCGCCATCACCCGGCACGGACTCACCAATGCCCTGCCCGCCGCGCTGGAGCGGGGCGAGTTCTTCATCGAGTACCAGCCGCTGGTGCATCTCGGCGACGGCAGTGTGCACGGCGCGGAGGCACTGGTGCGCTGGTGCCACCCGCAGCACGGCGTCCTCGGCCCCGACCGGTTCATACCGCTCGCCGAGCACACCGGGCTGATCGTGCCGCTCGGCCGCTGGGTGCTCGAAGAGTCCGTACGCCAGGCCAGGTTCTGGCAGAAGCGCCACTCCGACGGCGGTCCGCTGCGCATCAACGTGAACCTCTCACCGATGCAGTTGCGCCACCCCGGTCTGGTCTCCGACACGGTGGAGGTGCTGGAGCGGGCGGGCCTGGAGCCGAGCGCGCTGTGCCTGGAGGTCACCGAGTCGGCGCTGATCGGCGCCGACGACGACCTGCTCAAGCCGCTGCGCCGGCTCGCCGAGATGGGCGTGGACATCGCGCTCGACGACTTCGGCACCGGCTACTCCAACCTCGCCAATCTGCGCAGGCTGCCGGTGAGCGTGCTCAAGCTGGACCGTTCCTTCACCCGGTCCATGCAGCAGCATCCGGCCGACACCGTCGACCTGAAGATCGTCGAGGGCATCGTGGCACTGGCACACAGTCTGGACCTGGACGTGACGGTGGAGGGCGTGGAGACGGGCGCACAGGCCGCGCAGCTGCGCGAGCTGGGCTGCGACACCGCGCAGGGCTGGTACTACGCCAGGCCCGGCGCGCCCGACCGCATTCACACCTTGCTGCTGGCCGACGCCGTCTGACGGACGCGGGAAGCGAGGAGGACGTTCTGCAGCTCGCGGGCCGCGCGCGGCGGGTCCACGTCGCTGCGGTGCGCGAGGGCGATCGTACGGCTCAGGCCGGGCCGGGCGAGGGGCGTGACCCGCAGGTCGCGCCCCGCCCGCGCGGCCACCATGCGGGGCACGACCGCGAGCCCGAGCCCGGCCCGTACGAAGCCGAGCACGGCGTCCATCTCGCCGCCCTCCACCGTGAACGACGGCTCGAAGCCCTCGGCCCGGCAGGCGGCGACGGTCAGCTCGCGAAGGTCGTAGCCGTGCCGGAACATCACCATCGGCTCGCCCTCCAGGTCGGCGACGCGTACGGACCTGCCGTGTCCGGGACGGGGGACCGACGCGGCGGAGACCACCACCAGGTCCTCGTGCAGCAGCTCGACGGTGGTCAGGGCGGGGGACGGCGTCGGCAGCGGCAGTACGACCAGGGCGAGGTCGAGCGCGCCGCGCGCCAGTTCCCGTACGAGATCGTGCGAGCCGCTCTCCTCGATCAGCAGTTGGATGCCGGGATGCAGGTCGTGGAAGGTGCGCAGGACGTCGGGGAGCAGCCCCGTGCACAGGCTCGGCGTCGCGCCGAGCCGCACCCTGCCGCGCCGCAGCTGGGCCAGCTCCTGGACCTCGTGGCGGGCGGTGTCGGCGTCGGCGAGGATGCGCCGGGCCAGCGGCAGCAGGGCCTCGCCGGCGTCGGTGAGGGCGATGTTGCCGCGGGCGCGGGTGAAGAGGTCCGCGCCCAGTTCCTTCTCCAGCGCGCGGATCTGCTGGGAGAGGGACGGCTGGGAGACGTGGACCTGCTCGGCGGCGTGCGTGAAGTGCAGGGTCTCGGCGACGGTCACGAAGTAGAGGAGTTGCTGGAACTGCATGGCACCACCCTAGCCACGATAGGCCACGCCTATGGACTTGAGCCGAACCATGTCTTGGACCTCTGACACCTCCGGGCCTTAGCGTCAACGGCATGGCACTGGCTACGCGGACGGAACGGCAACCGTCTCTCACGCGCTCCTTCTGGGGATCGACCGTCGGCAAGAAGACGGTGATGGCCGTGAGCGGCCTGATCATGCTGATGTACCTGGTCGCCCACATGCTCGGCAACCTCAAGATCTTCTTCGGTTCCGGCGAGTTCAACACCTACGCGCACTGGCTGCGGACCATGGGCGAGCCCCTCCTGCACTACGAGTGGGCGCTGTGGGCCGTGCGCGTGGTGCTGCTCGCTGCGGTGGTGCTGCACGGCGTCGCGGCGTACCAGCTCAGCAGGCGCGACATCGCGGCGCGGCCGAGCAAGTACGTGCACAAGCGGCGACGGGCGAGCTACGCGACGCGCACCATGCGCTGGGGCGGGATCATCCTCGCGCTGTTCATCGTGTGGCATCTGCTGGACCTGACGACGCTCACGGTGAACGAGAACGCGCAGCCGGGGCGCCCGTACGAGAACGTCGTCGCGACCTTCTCCACCTGGTACGGCAACGTCATCTACCTCGTGGCGATGCTCGCCGTCGGACTCCACGTGCGGCACGGCTTCTGGAGCGCCGCGCAGACGCTGGGCGTGGGGAACGCGCGGCGCGACCGGATCCTCAAGACCGTGGCCAACGGCCTCGCACTGGTGCTGACCGCCGGATTCGTCTCCGTGCCGGTCGCCGTCATGACTGGAGTGGTGGGCTGACATGAGTGAGTACACGCGATACGCCGACTACACGGCCTACACGACCGGTGCGCCGGTCGCCGACACCAAGGCCCCCTCCGGCCCGGTCGCCGAGCGCTGGGACACCCGCCGCTTCGAGGCCAGGCTGGTCAACCCGGCCAACCGCCGCAAGCACACCGTCATCGTCGTCGGGACGGGCCTGGCGGGCGGCGCCGCCGGCGCCACGCTCGCCGAACAGGGCTACCACGTCGTCCAGTTCTGCTACCAGGACTCACCGCGCCGCGCCCACTCCATCGCCGCGCAGGGCGGCATCAACGCCGCCAAGAACTACCGCAACGACGGCGACTCCATCCACCGCCTGTTCTACGACACGGTCAAGGGCGGCGACTTCCGCGCCCGCGAGTCCAACGTCCACCGCCTCGCCCAGATCTCCGTCGAGATCATCGACCAGTGCGTCGCGCAGGGCGTGCCGTTCGCGCGTGAGTACGGCGGCCTGCTCGACACCCGCTCCTTCGGCGGCGTACAGGTGTCCAGGACCTTCTACGCCCGGGGCCAGACGGGGCAGCAGCTCCTCCTCGGCGCCTACCAGGCGCTGTCGCGGCAGATCGCGGCCGGGAACGTCGAGATGCACGCGCGCACCGAGATGCTCGACCTGATCGTCGTCGACGGGCGGGCGCGCGGCATCGTGGCCCGCGACCTGATCACCGGCCGCGTCGACACGTACTTCGCGGACGCCGTGGTGCTCGCGAGCGGCGGGTACGGCAACGTCTTCTACCTCTCCACCAACGCCAAGAACTCCAACGCGACGGCGATCTGGCGGGCGCACCGGCGCGGCGCGTACTTCGCCAACCCCTGCTTCACCCAGATCCACCCCACCTGCATCCCGCGCTCCGGCGACCACCAGTCCAAGCTCACCCTGATGAGCGAGTCGCTGCGCAACGACGGCCGCATCTGGGTCCCCAGGGCGCAGGGCGACACCCGTCCGCCCGCCGACATCCCCGAGGACGAGCGCGACTACTACCTGGAGCGGATCTACCCGTCCTTCGGCAACCTCGTCCCGCGCGACATCGCCTCGCGCGCCGCGAAGAACGTCTGCGACGAGGGGCGCGGCGTCGGCCCCGGCGGGCAGGGCGTCTACCTCGACTTCGCCGACGCGATCCGGCGCCTGGGCCGGAGGGCCGTCGAGGAGAAGTACGGCAACCTCTTCGAGATGTACGAGCGGATCACCGCCGAGAACCCGTACGAGGTGCCCATGCGCATCTACCCGGCGATCCACTACACGATGGGCGGCCTGTGGGTCGACTACGACCTCCAGACCACCGTCCCCGGCCTCTTCGCCATCGGTGAGGCCAACTTCTCCGACCACGGCGCGAACCGCCTGGGCGCGTCCGCGCTCATGCAGGGCCTGGCCGACGGCTACTTCGTCCTGCCGTCCACCATCAACGACTACCTGGCCCGCAACCCCCACCACGACGACGTCGACGCGAGCCACCCGGAGGCGGTGCGCGCGGTCGCGGAGACCCGCGACCGCCTGGAGCGGCTGCTCGCCGTCGACGGCGACCGCACCCCCGACTCCTTCCACAAGGAGATCGGCGAACTCCTGTGGGAGTACTGCGGAATGGCGCGCACGGAGGAGGGCCTGCGCAAGGCGCTCGGCCGCATCCCGGAGATCCGCGAGGAGTTCTGGCGGCGGATCAAGGTGCCGGGCACGGGCGAGGAGCTCAACCAGTCGCTGGAGAAGGCGAACCGCGTCGTCGACTACCTGGAGCTGGCCGAGCTGCTCTGCCTCGACGCCCTGCACCGCACCGAGTCCTGCGGGGGCCACTTCCGCGAGGAGAGCCAGACCGGGGGCGGTGAGGCGGCCCGCAAGGACGAGGAGTTCTCGTACGCCGCCGCCTGGGAGTTCGCGGGTACGGGCCGGGCCCCCGTACTGCACAAGGAAGCCCTCGAATTCGCCTACGTCCACCCCACCCAGCGGAGTTACGCATGAGGCTCACCCTGCGCGTCTGGCGCCAGCGCAATGCCGAGGAACCCGGCGCCATGGTCACGTACGACGTGGACGGCATCTCCGAGGACATGTCGTTCCTGGAGATGCTCGACACGCTCAACGAGAAGCTGATCCTGAGCGGCGACGAGCCGGTCGCCTTCGACCACGACTGCCGCGAGGGCATCTGCGGCGCGTGCGGCGTCGTCATCAACGGCGACGCGCACGGCCCGGAGCGCACCACCACCTGCCAGCTGCACATGCGGCACTTCGAGGACGGCGACACCGTCGACGTCGAGCCGTGGCGGGCGGGCGCCTTCCCGGTGGTCAAGGACCTGGTGGTGGACCGGTCGGCGTTCGACCGGATCATCGGCGCGGGCGGCTACATCAGCGTCCCGACCGGCGCCGCCCCCGAAGCGCACGCCACGCCCGTGCCCAAGGCCGACGCCGACTTCGCGTTCGAGCACGCCGAGTGCATCGGCTGCGGCGCGTGCGTCGCGGCCTGCCCCAACGGCTCGGCGATGCTCTTCACCTCGGCCAAGGTCAACCACCTGAACGTACTCCCGCAGGGGGCACCCGAACGCGAGACCCGGGTCCTCGACATGGTCTCGGCCATGGACGAGGAGGGCTTCGGCGGCTGCACCCTGGCCGGCGAGTGCGCCACCGCCTGCCCGAAGGGCATTCCGCTGCCGTCCATCGCGGCGATGAACAAGGAGTGGCTGCGGGCGACCAGGAAGGCGTCACGCCGCTGACCCGGCGGTTTGGTGGTCGTGGGCATGTCACCCGCTGCTGTTGATCTTCCCCCGCAAGCCCCCATGGACCCCGCCCCCCGCCCCACCAAGACCGACGACGACTGCGCCCGCCTGGACACCGCGACGATGCTGCGCTACGGCATTCCCGCCGAAGGCCCGCACCGCACCGCCCTGTTCGGGGACGGTGCCGTCGGGGCCGCGGTCGTACTCGACCGGATCGGCGTCCTGCCGCGGTCCGTGGCGTTCCTCGCCGAGGTCGTGCGCAGTGGCGGTGTGCGGTACGCGTCCCGGCTCCCCGAGCTGCTCCCGGGGCAGGAAGCCACGGGCACCGTCCGCGGCTGGCTGGAGGCGGCCGGGACCGTGGCCCGTCCGGTGGTCGGCGACGAGACCACCGCCCGCTGGCTGGAGTCCGTGGCCGAGCTGATCGGGCTGCGCCGCACCAGCCGCGCCCGGGGCCGCTGACCGGCGTTCAGACCGCGGGCCGCAGCTCCCGGGCCAGGTACGGGGCCGTACGGCTGCCCGGCGCCTTTGCCACCTCGGCCGGCGGCCCGGCCGCGACGATCCGGCCGCCCTCGTCACCGCCGCCGGGGCCGAGGTCTATCACCCAGTCGGCGCCCGCCACCACCGCCATGTCGTGCTCGACCACGATCACCGTGTGGCCCTGGTCCACCAGGCCGTGCAACTGCCGCATCAGCACCTCGACATCGGCCGGGTGCAGCCCGGTCGTCGGCTCGTCGAGGAGGTAGACGGTGTGGCCCCGGCGGGTGCGCTGGAGCTCGCTCGCCAGCTTGATGCGCTGCGCCTCGCCGCCCGACAGCTCCGTCGCGGGCTGTCCGAGCCGCAGATAGCCGAGCCCGACGTCGAGGAGCGCCCGGAGGCTGCGTACGGCGGCGGGGGTGTCCGCGAAGAACCCGGCCGCCGCCTCGACGGTCAGGTCGAGCACTCCGGCGATGCTGAGCCCCCGGAACGTGACCTCCAGGGTCTCCGGGTTGTAGCGCGCGCCGTGGCAGTCCGGGCACGGGGTGTACGTACTCGGCAGGAAGAGCAGCTCCACCGAGACGAACCCCTCGCCCTGGCACGTCTCGCACCGTCCGCCGGGCACGTTGAAGGAGAACCGCCCCGCCTTGTACCCGCGCGCCCGCGCCTCCTCCGTGCCGGTGAAGAGCTTGCGTACGACGTCGAAGAGTCCGGTGTACGTCGCCAGGTTGGAGCGGGGCGTACGTCCGATCGGGCGCTGGTCGACCTGGACCAGCCGCTCCACGGCCTCCAGCCCTTCGGCCGAGGCACACCCCGCCCCCGTCCCCGGCTCCGCCCCCGTGTTCGTCCGGTCCGCCAGGACGCCCGCGAGCACCTGCCCGACCAGGGTCGACTTCCCGGAACCCGACACCCCCGTCACGGCGGTGAAGACCCCGAGCGGGAACTCGGCGTCCACGCCGCGCACGTTGTGCCGCTCGACACCGTTCAGCCGCAGCAGGCCCGAGGGGGTGCGGACCTCGCGCGGCGCGGCGGGTTCGCGGTCGAAGAGGAAGCGGCGGGTCGCCGATTCGGCGACCCCGGCCAGACCGGCGGGCGGGCCGCTGTGCAGCACCCGGCCGCCGTGCTCGCCCGCGTGCGGACCGACGTCGACGAGCCAGTCCGCGCTGCGCACCACGTCCAGGTGGTGTTCCACGACGAAGACCGAGTTGCCCGCCGCCTTCAGCCGGCCGAGGACGACCAGCAGGGCCTCGGTGTCGGCCGGGTGCAGCCCGGCCGACGGCTCGTCCAGTACGTACACGACGCCGAAGAGCCCCGAGCGCAGCTGTGTCGCCAGGCGCAGGCGCTGGAGTTCGCCGGAGGAGAGCGTCGGCGTCGTACGGTCGAGGCTCAGATAGCCGAGCCCCAGCTCGGTGACGACCGCGATCCGCGCCAGCAGGTCGCCCGTCAGGACGCGCGCCGCCTCGCTCCCGTCGGACCCGTCCGGTGCCGACACCGCGGAGTCCAGCACGCGTGCGAGCGCCGACAGCGGCAGCCCGGCCAGCTCGGCGATCGTCCGGCCGCCGAACGTGACCGCGAGCGCCTCGGGGCGCAGCCTGCTGCCGCCGCACACCGGACACGGCTCGGCGGTCAGGAAGCGCTCGGCCCTCGCCCGCAGGGTCTGGCTCCTGGAGTCGGCGAAGGTGTGCATGACGTAGCGCCGGGCGCTCATGTACGTGCCCTGGTACGGGCGCTGGATGCGGCCGGCGTCGCGCACCGGGTGCACGGTGACGACCGGCTGCTCGTCGGTGAACAGGATCCAGTCGCGGTCCCGCTGCTCCAGCTCGCGCCAGGGCCGGTCCACGTCGTACCCGAGCGCGTCCAGCACGTCGCGCAGGTTCTTGCCCTGCCAGGCGCCCGGCCAGGCCGCGATCGCGCCTTCCCGGACGGAGAGTGACGGGTCGGGTACGAGCAGTTCCTCGCTGGTGCGGTGGACGCGGCCGAGGCCGTGGCATTCGGGGCACGCGCCGGCCGCCGTGTTCGGCGAGAACGCGTCCGAGTCGAGGCGGGCCGCGCCGGGCGGGTACGTGCCCGCGCGCGAGAACAGCATCCGCAGTGAGTTGGAGAGGGCCGTGACCGTCCCGACCGAGGACCGCGAGGTCGGCGCCGACCTGCGCTGTTCCAGCGACACGGCGGGCGGCAGACCGCTGATCTCACCGACCTTGGGCGCGCCGGCCTGGTGGATCAGGCGGCGGGCGTACGGCGCGACGGATTCGAAGTAGCGGCGCTGGGCCTCGGCGTAGACCGTCCCGAAGGCGAGTGAGGACTTCCCGGAACCCGAGACGCCGGTGAAGACGACGAGCGCGTCACGGGGGATGTCGACGTCGACGTGCCGGAGGTTGTGCTCGTCGGCGCCGCGCACGCGCACGTACGGGTCGTGGGCACTGTGCATCGGGGGGCTCCGTACGCGGGGACTGGTGCGACAAACGGCTCGATTCTAGGCGGCGTCCGTGCCGGTCAGCCCCACCAGGCGGGCCAGCCGCCGGTACGAGTCGAGCAGCGCCCCGCGGTCGTACGTACTCGTCGCGACCAGGTACTCGTCCGCGCCGCTGCGGCCGAGCACCTTCTCCAGGGCGTCCGCGACCTCGTCCCCGGTGCCGTGGATGTGCCCGCGCCGGGCGTCGTCGAAGAGCTTCCGCTCGCGGTCGCTCATCGGCCGGGCCAGGATCTCGTCGGCGGGCGCGAGCGGCGGGAACGTCCCGCGGGTGCGGGAGTACGCCGATGCCCAGGCCTCCGGCACCAGCAGCCGCGCGGCCTCCTCGGAGGTCCCGGCCACGGCCACCGTGCCCGACAGCACGACGTACGGCCGCTCGCCCCACGGGGAGGGCCGGAACGCCTCCCGGTACCCGTCGATCGCGCGCAGCATCTCGTCCTCGCCGCGCGCCGCCGCGATCACCAGCGGCAGCCCGGCCGCCGCCGCGACCTGGGCCCCGGCGCCCGTGGCCAGCACGAACGCGGGGATCCGCAGCCCCTCCGCGGGGTGGGCGTGGACCTGCGGGTGCGCGCTCTGGTCGCCGGTGAAGTAACCCAGCAACTCGCCCAGCTGGGTGGCGAAGCCCCCGGCGTCCTTCTTGTCCCGGCCCAGCGCCCTGCGTATCCCGTCGGTGAATCCGACGGAGCGGCCGAGACCCATGTCGATCCGGCCGGGGAAGAGCGACTCCAGTACGCCGAACTGTTCCGCGACGACCAGGGGCTGATGATTCGGCAGCATCACACCGCCCGTGCCCACCCGGACGGTGGACGTCGCGGCGGCGACGGCGGCGGCGAGCACGGTCGGCGCGGAACCGGCCACGCCGGGCACGCTGTGGTGCTCCGACACCCAGAACCGGTGATAGCCCAGCGCCTCGATCCGCCGGGCGAGGTCCACGGTGTCCCGCAGTGCCTGCGGTGCGTCGTGCGCCTCGCGCGTACGGGAACGGTCGAGTACGGAGAACCGGGTCTGCGCGATCACTGAGCTCACCCTCACTTCAACGCCTGTCCCGCGCGGGGATTCCCGGCCGGCGCGGAAAGACCGGCCGGGTACGCCCTAAGGTGCCTCAATGACGCACAGCAGCAGACCACTGGCCGTGTTCGACCTGGACGGGACTCTCGCGGACACGGCGCACCGCCAGCACTTCCTGGAGCGCAGGCCGCGGGACTGGACCGCCTTCTTCGGCGCGGCGCCCCAGGACCCGCCGCTGCCCGAGGGGGTACGGATGGTCCTGGAGAGCGCGCGGGAGTGCGAGGTCGCCTACCTCACCGGTCGCCCCGAGCGGTGCCGGCGCGACACGCTCGCCTGGCTCGCCGCGCAGGACCTGCCCGGGGGACGGATCTGGATGCGCCGCGACAACGACCGGCGGCCCGCCCGCCACACCAAGCTGGAGATCCTGGAACGGCTGGCGGCGCAGGGCCGGGAGATCCGGATGCTCGTGGACGACGACGAGCTGGTCTGCGTCGCGGCGGAGCAGGCCGGGTTCCGGGTCGTACGCGCCCGCTGGGCGGCCACGTCGGCGGCGCTCAGGGACGCGCAGGAGCGCGAGGGCCGTACCTGACGCGTTCCCGCCCGGCCCGACGCGCTCCCGGCCAGGGGGTCACTCCGTGTCTTCGAGACGGAAGCCGACCTTGAGGCCCACCTGGTAGTGCTCGATCCGGCCGTCGACGATGTGGCCACGCACCTGTGTCATCTCGAACCAGTCGAGGCCGCGCAGCGTCTGCGAGGCACGGTCGATGCCGTTGCGGATCGCCTGGTCCAGGCCCTCCGTCGAGGTGCCGACGATCTCGGTGACGCGGTACGTGTGGTCGGACATGGGGGCTCCCTCTCTGCTCCTGGCGGCGCGGGGCGTCCCGGCGCGCGCTTCTCCCACCGTGCCCCAGCAGTCGCCGGGGCGCATGTTCGGCTTCTGGCACTGTGCGGGTGCCCCGCGGGGCGGTTCCCTACCCCCCCGGACTTCGTCCGGGGGGGGGTGCCTCTATGTCGTTCGTCAAGACGGTGCCGTCGTGTTTTGGGTGGGTTTTGGTGTTGCCGGGCGTTGGGGGGTGGGGCGCGCTTGGGGGCGGCCCGCC
>NZ_JBSFUB010000089.1:0-28584 GCF_053591575.1 Streptomyces altiplanensis
CCCAGCTCGCCGGAGTCAGCGTCGACTACTACATCCGTCTGGAGCGGGCACCGGAACCGGACCGTTCTGCCTTGTGCGCGGCCCCTCAGTCGCGGTGACGGGGGGCCAGCAGCGTCTCGTTCATGGTGCCGTCCACGAACAGGCGCTCCCAGGTGCCCCCGCCCTTGAACCCGGGGATCCACTGCCGGGACAGCAGCTCGCGCATGGCCGGGTCCCGCTCGGCGAACTCGTTGAGCTCCAGGTACGCGTCCATCGACGACAGGTGGATCATGGTGTGCAACCGGTCCTGGCGGCCCCACATCTCCTCGAAGAGAAACGCCGTGGCTACACCCGGCAGTGCCGTGTTGACGGCGTTGGCCCACTCGTAGAGGAACACCCGGGCCTCGTCGCGCACCGCGTAACGGGCCTGCACCACGCGGTGCACGGTCAGCGCGGAGTTGGCGGAGTGCAGCAACTGCTCGGCGGGCAGGGACGTCTGGAAACGGGCGGCCGGCTGGAAGGTGTCCCCGTCGCCGTGGTCGCCGTGACCGATGCCGTGCTGCGGGCAGATCACCGTCTCACTGATACTGCCCTCGACGAAGATGCGTTCCCAGCCGCCGCCGCCCTTGTTCGGCAGCCGGTCCAGATCGGTGATCTCCCGCCACTTCTTGTCGTGGTCGACCTTGTCGAGCAGACGCCCGTAGTCATTGGGCTGCTTGAGGTGCAGGATCCAGTGGAGCCGGTTGTGCACGCCCAGCAGTTCCTCGTAGAGGAACACCGATACGTACCCCACGTCACCCGGGTTGATCAGCTCGACCAACTCCGAGGCGAACTGCAACCCCTCGGCCCGGTGCTCATAGGTGATCAGCCCGCTGCGGTGCACGATGAACCCGGCGTTGGCCGTGTGCAGCACCTTCTCCAGCGGCACGCTGCTCTGCAGGTGCGCGGGGCGGAACCGCCGCGGGGCCGCTCCGGCGGGGGAGGAGGTCATGTCGTCCGTTCCTTTCACTGCGGGATCACGAGGTCGGTGTCCGCGGCGCGCATCGCCCCGGCGAGCCGCTCGGGGGTGGGCGACTTGAACAGGTCGGCGAGGCGGAGCCTGCAGCCCGTGCTCTCCTCCACCCGGGCCAGCAGGGTGATGCCGAGCAGCGAATGGCCGCCGTGTACGAAGAAGTTGGTCCCGGGACCGGCCGGCGCCCCGTCGCCGCTGCCGAGGAACTCGCGCCACAGGCCCACGAGGTACTCGACGAGCTCGTCCGGGGGCGGTGCGTTGTCGGGGTGGTCCACGTCAGCTCTCCTTGTCGTCGGTCAACAGGTCGTCGACGAGGCGCGCCGTCTCCGGGCTGCGCATCAGGTCGGTGTGGGAGACGTCGAGGTACACGGCCCGCCGGAGCAGGCCCGGTCTCTCGGCGGCGGTGAAGGACCGCAGGCCGGCGCCCTCGGTGTTGCCGTTGAGGGCGGTGGCGGTGGCCCACGGGCCGCGGGCGGGACACGAGTCGGCGGCGGCGATCCAGTACAGATAGGACGTGGCCAGACCCACGAACTCGTCGACCCGTGCACCGTGGAGCCCCACCCGTGCGAACGCCGGCTCGACCACCTCCCGTACCAGCGCCGAGAGCCGGTCCGCCAGCGCGGTCAGCCCTCCGGTGGTGTCGTCCGCCGCGCGCCGTCCCTCGCGCAGCGCCGCCTCCGCGTCCGCCGGGGAGAGCACCGAGGCGAACCTCCGGGTGATCAGGGACTCGTAGAAACCGGTCAGCATCGACGCCCGGGCGGGCTCCGGGTCCAGCAGGATCAGCCGTGGGCGGCGCTGGCTCCGGGCGATCTCCTCGGCCAGGGCGCCCGCGTACAGGGCCCCGGTGCAGAAGCCGAGCACCGCCCGCACCGGGCCGCGGCCCCGCAGGTCGCCCGCCCAGCGCGCGACGTGCTCCCGGCCGGTCATCCTCACCGCCTCGTCCGGCTCGGGCGGCGCCGTCTCCCACAGCGCGCAGCCGGTCGTCAGCAGTTCCGCGAGTTCGGTGAACGTCGCGACGGGGCGGCCCGCGGCGGAGAAGTCACAGGCCAGAACCAGCCCGGAACCCTCCGCGGGACGCCGCACGTGCCATGCGGCGGGTGTCGCCATCCTCTCCTCCAGACATGGTCGCGGCCCGGATACCCGCCGTCACGATGCCGTCCCCGGCCCGCCCGGTCTGCTCGGTTGTGAGCGTCCCGGCACCGCGGACCCGCCCGGCCGCCGGGGCCCGCAGGCCGGGTCAGGCCCTTCCGCTCAATCCTGGGCATCGCTCGGCGCGCACGGTTCGTACCGTCGACGGCGGCCGGGTTTCGCCCGGGAGCCACGACCGTCAGTTCGCCGGCCACCGACCGCCGGCGTGGATTGGGAGCCCCCATGACCGAGCGCGCCTACACGCCGGAGATCACCACCAGCTTCACGGTGCACGACCTACTGCGGCGACGTGCGGAACTGCAGCCGGACCGGATCGCCCTCAACATCGACGACGGCCCGACGATCGGTTACGGGGAGTGGAACCGCCGTTCCAACGCGGTGGCGCGCGGCCTCATCGACGCCGGTGTCCGGCCCGGCGAGATCGTCGGCCTCGTCTTCGAGGGCCTGGACTGGATCGACTACGCCGTCGCGTACATGGGGGTGCTGAAGGCCGGTGCCACCGCCACCCACCTCAACCGGAGCGTCGGTGAGGAGGAGATCCTGCGCAGGATGGACTTCTGCTCCGCCGTCGGCATCCTGCACGGCGAGAACGTGCTGCCGCCCGCCGCGTTCACCGGGCTGACCGCGACCGCCGACGGCATCGCGAGCGCCGACAGCAGCGACCCGTTCGTCCCCGTGGCGGTCACCGACATCGCCGACATCCTCTTCACCTCGGGAACCACCGGACCGGCGAAGGGCTCGGCCTCACCGCACGGCAACCTCACCTACGGCCGCGGCCCCGAGGGGTTCCACCTCTTCGGCGACCCCGAACCCCTGCTGACCCCCATGCCGCTCGGCACCACGGCCAGCGCCACGACCGTCAACTTCTCCATCCACACGCCCTCGACGCTGGTGATCTGCCCCATCGACGCCCCCGAGCGAATGGCGCAGCTGATCGAGAAGCACCGGATCGGCTCCGTCATGATCACTCCCTGGCTGGCGATGCAGCTGGTGCACAGCGGCGCGCTCCGGAACCACGACCTCAGCTGCGTGGAGACCATCGCGAACGCCTCCACCGCGCTGCCGCCCGCCATCGCGCGCAAACTGCTGGCCGCCATGCCCAACGCACGGCTCAACATGTCGTACGCGGCCTCCGAAGCGGTCCCCGCGTCCATCGGCCACACCTTCGACCCCGCGGTGCCGATGGCCACCGGACGGCCGCTGCGCGGCACCGAACTGCGCGTCGTCGACGAGAACGGCGGCGACGTCCCGGCCGGGGAACTCGGCGAGATCTGGCTGCGCAGCCCCGCCCCGAAGCGCTACTACTTCAACAACCCGGAGCTGAACGCCAAGGTCCACACCGACCGCTGGACACGCACCGGCGACCTCGGCAGGGTCGACGAGAACGGCCTGCTGTACTTCTTCGACCGCCGCAACGTCGCCGTGCGCACCGGCGGGAAACTGGTCTCCACCATCGAGGTCGAGGCCGCGCTGTACGAGCACCCCGCGATGCGGCAGGCGGCGGTCTTCGGCATGCCGGCCGCCGACGGCGACCAGACGCTGGCAGCCGCCGTCGCGCTCTCCGACCCCGCCGTACTGGACGAACTCCCCGCCTTCCTCGCGGGCCACCTCGCCCAGGAACAGATCCCGGTCCACTGGCAGCTGGTCGACGAGATGCCGCGCAGCGCCAACGGGAAGGTGCTCAAGCACGTCCTGCGCGACCGGCTGACCGGCCTGGCCGGGTGAGCCGCGTGACCCGCACAGCCGGCGGGGCGGGCACCACCCCGCCCTCACCCCACATGGCGCTGCTGCGCGAGGGCGCCGAACGGCTCCGAGCCGCAGACCCGGCACTGGCCGGCCTGCTCGACTCCGAACTCGCCGACCAGTGCTCGACACTGGCCATGGTGGCCTCCTCCAGCGCCGCCGACCCGTCGGTGCTGGCCGCGGCGGGCGCGGTGCTGTCCAACGTCACCGCCGAGGGATATCCCGGCGCCCGCTACCACCCCGGCTCCGCGTGCTTCGACGAGGTCGAGCGCCTCGCCGAGGCCCGTGCCCGGGAGGTCTTCGGCGCGCGGTACGCCAATGTGCAGCCGCACTCCTGCTCCAGCGCCAACCTGAGCGTCCTGACGAGCCTGCTGCCGCCGGGCGGCGTCCTGCTCGGCCTCGGCCTGGACGAGGGCGGCCACCTCACACACGGCTCGTCCGCCTCTGTCACCGGCCACCTCTTCCGCGCCGTGCACTACGGTCTCGACGAGCACGGCCTGATCGACTACGACGGCGTACTGCGGCTGGCCCGCGAGCACCGCCCCCGGGTGATCGTCGCCGGCGCCAGCGCCTACCCGAGACGGATCGACTTCGCCCGCTTCCGGGCCGTCGCCGACGACGTCGGCGCCTACCTCCTCGCCGACATCTCGCACATCGCCGGGCTGGTCGCGTCGGGCGAACACCCCAGCCCCGTCGACCTGGCCCACATCACGACGACCAGCACCTACAAACAGCTCGGCGGCCCCAGGGGCGGTCTCATCCTCGTCGGCGCCGAGCACCGTACCCCCGGACCCGACGGGCACACCGGACTCGCCGACCTGATGCGCCGTGCCGTCTTCCCGCGCTCCCAGGGCACCCCGAACCCGGCGGCGATCGCGGCGAAGGCACGCGCACTGGGCATGCTCGGCACCGAAGAGGCCCGGTGGACCGCGCGGATGATCGTGGAGGACGCCCGCGCCCTGGCCGAGGGGCTGGCCGGCCGCGGCCACCGGCTGCTCACCGGCGGCACCGACAACCACATGGTGGTCGTCGATCTCCGCCCGGCACGGATCAGCGGACTGGTCGCCGAACGCGCCCTCGAGGAGTGCGGCATCCTGGCCAACCGCAACCGTGTCCCGGGGGACAGCCGGCCCCCGGCGGTCGCCGGCGGGCTGCGGCTGGGTACGAACATCCTCGCCCAGCGGGGCATGGGCCCGGCCGAGATGGCCGACTGCGTCGATCTGATCGACCGGATCCTCACCGCCGTGGTCAGCGTCGACGACACCACCTACACCCTCGACCCGCAGCTCTGCCGCAGGGCGCGGGCCGAGGTGCGCGAACTCTGCGAGCGCTTCCCGCTGCCCGGCTACCCCGCCGCGACCCTGCGCACAGGCTCGGAGGTCTCCCTGTGAGTACGTCGTCCGAAGCCGCCGCCGACGACCGGGCGGCGAGCGGACCGGCCGCCGGACTGCCGGCCGACCACCCGAGGACCGCGGCACACGTGCCGCGTCCGGCGTACGAACCCGGCAGCGGCCACGCGGAGTTCGCCAAGCTCGGCCCCCTGGTCCGGGCCGCGGCGGAGCGCACCGGGACCGGCCCGGAGGCGGTGCTCCTGGCCGCGTACGCCGCGGTGCTGGCCCGCTGGACGGCGTGGCCCCGTGTGGTCGTCGGACTGCCGGCGCACGGGCCCGGTCCGGCGGTGCTCGGTGTCGGTACGGCCTCCTCGGTGCCGTTCGCGGAGCTGGTGCGGCAGACGCACGTGCTGCTCGGCCGGGCGCCGGAGCGGACGACGGGGACACCGGAGGCGGGCGCGGGGTTCGTCGTGGGCACCGCGCCGGACGTCCCGCTCGCGCCGTACGGGGAGATCTGCCTGCGGGTCGTCGTCGAGCACGGCGAACCGGCCCGTCTCGACGCCGCCTACGACGCCGCGCTCTTCACCGCCCGGACCGTCCGCCGCCTGCTGGGCCACTACCGCACCCTCCTCGAAGGTGCCGTGGCCGACCCCGGACTGCCGCTGGGGCGGCTCCCGCTGCTGACGGAACCCGAGCTGCGCACGATGCTGGTGGACTGGAACGACACCGCCGTCCGGCTGCCCCTGCACGACGGCACCCTGCACGGCGCCTTCGCCCGGCAGGCCGCCCGGCACCCGGACCGGGCCGCCGTCGTCACCGGGGACCGGCGGGTGACCTTCGCCGAGGCCGACCGCGCGGCGGACCGGCTCGCTCACCGGCTGCGCGCGCTGGGTGTCCGGAACGAGGCCCGCGTGGGTCTCCTGCTGGACCGTTCACCGGAGTTCCTGGTCTCCGCGCTGGCCGTGATGAAGGCGGGTGGCGCGTTCGTACCGCTCGATCCGGGCTATCCGGCCGAGCGGCTGCGGACGATGCTCGCGGACGCGCGGTGCCACGCCCTCGTCACCCGCGACGGACCGGTCCGGGTGACCGGCCTGCCGGCCGAGCGCGTCGTCCGGCTCGGCACCGGCACCGGTACCGAAACGGACACCGCGGCACCGGACGGCCCCCCGGAGGGCCACGTCACAGGGAACGACCTCTGCTACGTCATCTTCACCTCGGGCTCGACGGGCCGGCCCAAGGGGATCGCGCTGCGCCACGCGGGAGTGCTCAACAACCTGCTCGACATCAACACCCGCTACCAGGTCGGACCGGGGGACTCGGTACTGGCCCTGTCGTCCCTCGGCTTCGACATGTCGGTGTACGAGTTCCTCGGCTCGACCGTCTCCGGCGCCACCGTGATCCTCCCGGACCCGGCGCGCCACAAGGATCCCTCCCACTGGGCCGACCTCGTCAGCCGGCACCGCGTCACCGTCTGGAACTCGGCGCCGTCCCTGTTCGAGCTGCTGGTCACCCATGCGGAACGGGCCCGGGACACCGACCTGTCGTCACTGCGGCTCTCGCTGTCCGGCGGGGACTGGATCCCCGTGTCCCTTCCCGAACGTGTCCGCGTCCACGCACCGGACCTCCGCTTCATCGCCCTCGGCGGCGCGACGGAGGCCTCCATCCACTCCACCGTTCACGAGGTGTCCCCCGGCGAGCGGCACCGTACGAGCATTCCCTACGGCCGGCCGATGGCCAACCAGCGCACCTATGTGCTCGACGCCGAGCGCCGGCCGGTGCCCGTCAACGTGGCCGGCGAGCTGTACCTCGCGGGTGACGGTCTGGCCCGCGGCTACATCGGCGACGAACAGCTCACCGCCGACCGTTTCACCGTCTGGTCCCACGGACCGGTGACCGGCGAACGTCTCTACCGCACCGGGGACCTCGCCCGCTACGACGACGCGGGACGGCTCGAACTCCTCGGCCGGATCGACCTCCAGGTCAAGATCAGGGGTGTGCGGGTCGAGACGGGGGAGGTGGAGGCCGCCGTCGCCCGGCACCCGGCGGTGAAGTCCTGCGTGGTGGCCGCTCACGGCGCGGCGGACCGGGACAGGAGCCTGGTGGCCTATGCGGTCGCGCATCCCGGCAGCCGGGTGACCGGCCAGGAACTGCGGGAGCACACGGCCGGCCTGCTGCCCTCCGCCATGGTCCCCGCCCAGGTCGTGCTGCTGGACGCCCTGCCCCTCACCCCGAACGGGAAGGTGGACCGCACCGCGCTGCCCGCCATCCCCCGGGCGGGCGGCGCGGAAGGCGGCGCGGCCGGGCCGGACGACCCGTGGGAGCGGCGTGTCGCCGACGCGTGGCATGCCGTCCTCGACGCGGAACACGGCCCGGACGACGACTTCTTCGCGGTCGGCGGCGACTCGCTGGCCGCGATGCGCATCGTGCAGCTCATCGACCCGCATCTGCCGGTGGCCGAACTCTTCGGCCACCCGAGCGTGCGCCGGCTGGCCGGACGCCTGCGGGCCCTGGACGGCGAGCGGTGAGAAACAATGGGTTCGGACAGGGGCGGCGATGGCCGTCCCGGAAGGGATTCCCGTGAAAGCGCTCCACCGGGTGGAGGCGGTCACCGTCGCACACCACGTCCGGGTCGAGATCGGGGGAGAGGTCGTCGCCGAGTCCCGGCGGCCGGTCCTGCTGAAGGAGACCGGCCTGCCCGACCGTTACTACATCCCGCCGGCCGACGTGCGCTTCGACCTGCTCGAACCGGCCGACCTGCGGACGACCTGCCCCTTCAAGGGAGAGGCCTCCTACTGGAGCGTCCGCACCGCGGCCGGCGGCCCCGCGCAGGCCACGCGCCCGGCCGTCGCCTGGGCGTACCAGGAACCGATCGGGGAGGTCGCTGTGATCAGGGGTCACCTGGCCTTCTACGACCGGCACGCGCGGGTCACCGTCGTCGCCCGGCCCGACGACGGCGACGTGGTCTGAGCGGGGTGCGCGGCCCCGCCCGGACCGCGGACCGACGACGGCGCCGCGCGGCCGGCCCGGCTGCTACGCGCCGTCGTCGACGCGCAGCCGGGCCTCGGCCGCGCCACGGGCGGAGGCCACCCGCGCGGCCTCCGCGTCCAGCGCTTCGCGGGCCGCGGCCGGCAGCGGACCGAAGGGTGTGACGGTCACGTCGAGCCTGCGGCCGGCGGACTTGGCGCGCCAGATGCCGGAGATCTCCGAGCCGACGAGCAGGGCCCCGGGGCCTCCGATGGCGCGCCAGACCTCCTTCTCACGGGCCTTGTCGGGCACGACCAGCGCGCGGTCGCGCGCCTGGAGGAACGGGTCGCCCGGCGGCAGCAGCCGCACCGCCTCGCCGCGTCGCGCGGAGACCAGGGAATCCAGATCGCCGGACGGCAGCCACGCCGGCCTGCCGTCCACCGACACCTCGGCGAGGCCCTGCGGCCATACCTTCTTGACCACGGCCGGCTTGGTTCCCAGGTACTTGGCGACTTCGGCGGGCGTGGCCGGACCGAGGAAGCGGAGGTAGGCCTCCACCAGAGCCGACGTCCCGGTGGCCGACTCCGGGACGGGGAAACGTCGCCGCAGCGGTGAGAGCACCGTCCGGCCGCCCTCTGCGCCGACCCCTACCGATCCGAAGAGCCCCGCCTGCTGGAACAGCAGGCCGGAGACGTGCCGGGCGCCGCACGGCTCGCACCGGTAGGTCAGGGACGGGGGAACGGCGGCGCTGACCGCCGTGCTGACGTCCCCCTTGGCCATCGGCGCGGTCACCGCTTCACGGAACGCGCGGGCCGCGGCTTCGAAAGCTCCGAGGCCGAGCTTGGCGCCCTCCTTGATCACGGCGGTGTTGATCCGCGCCGTGGCGTCCGCGTCGTCCACCGGCCACAGGGCGGTGGCCAGCCCCGGCAGATCGGTGGCCCGGTGCAGGTGCGGCGCCCCGCGGAACGACCACACGAGCTCCAGCCCGTCGGCGGTGGCGCCCCTCGCGGCCAGCGCCGTACGCGCGGAACCGCTCGGGGTGTCCTGCACCCCGAGGGCCAGCACCCCGGGCGCAGTGGACGAGCGGTCGAAACCGTGGACCGCCACCCGGTGGGCCAGGACCTGCTCCCGTGACACTTCGACGCGATGCTTGCCGGTCAACTGCTGCCTCCTTCATGCACGTTGTCCGAACCGTACAGGCCCCGGCCGCGCCGGCGAGGGCGCTTGAGGGGCCTGTCGGAAGGACGCCGGCGGCAGGAGGTGCTAGACCTGCCCGACCTCGGACAGTCCGCTGCCGAAGCGCTCCCGCAGCTCCCGCTTCAGCACCTTCCCCATCGGCCCGCGCGGCAGTTCGCCGACCACATGGACCGTCAGCGGCACCTGGTGGGGTTCGAGGCGCTCGGCCGCGAAGGCGCGGAGCACCGCACCGTCCGCGGCCGGGTCGGACGTGCACACCACGGCGACGACGGCCTGGCCGAGTTCGGGGTGGGGTACGGCGACCGCGGCCGCCTCGCGCACGGCGGGGTGGTCGTACAGCACGTTCTCGACCTGGACCGAGGAGACCAGCCGGCCGCCGGTGCGGATGGCGTCGTTGCCGCGGTCGAAGAAGTACACCTCCTTCCTCGGCCCGAGGTAGGCCAGGTCACCGGTGCGGGTCCAGCCGTCCACGTGCGTACGCTCGTTGAGCCGCGGGTCCAGATGCAGCCGCTTGGGCGCCCTGGTGCGCAGCCACACCTCACCGACCTCGCCGCGGCGCACCGGCTTGCCCGCCTCGTCGAGCAGCCGCAGCAGGGTCCCCGGCCGGGGCTTGCCCACCCGCGTGGGCCGGCGCGGATC
The DNA here is from genome assembly GCF_053591575.1 of Streptomyces altiplanensis. NCBI lineage: Bacteria > Bacillati > Actinomycetota > Actinomycetes > Kitasatosporales > Streptomycetaceae > Streptomyces > Streptomyces altiplanensis. Next base: position 10,015 of record NZ_JBSFUB010000089.1, read on the forward strand.
GTAGTCGGTGCCGATGCTGGCGGGCACCGCTTCCGAACCGCCGCCGTACGCGGTCATGATCTCCGCTTCGGGCATCATGTCCAGCAGCCGCTCCGCGTAGGAACCGGGCAGCTGCGCGGACGCGATGCCGATGGTGGTCACGCTGCTCAGGTCGTACCGGTCGCCGACCCGTGTGTCGACCATCTGCATCGCGTTCCAGGGGGTGAGCATCACCGAACCCACCTTGTGGCGCTCGATCAGGCCGCCCATGAGCTCCACGTCGTCCGCCGGGCACACCAGGATCGGGGCGGTGGTGGTCAGGGCGAAGATGCCGACGGTTCCGGCGCTGAACACCGTACCGAGCGGCATGGGGGTCAGGATCGGGGCGGAGCTGGTGAAGGTCTCCTGCAGCACCGCGCCGGGCCCGCGGCCGTAACTGAGGTTGCCGTGCGGGTTGGTGAGCGGCTTGGCCGGCCCCGTCGTGCCCGACGTGTAGAGGATGTCGGCCACGTCGGACGAGGCGATCGTGACGTCGACCGGGCCGTACTGCCCGCCGTCCAGCTCATCGACCGTGGTGAGCCACCGCAGCGAGGTGCCCGGCGGGACCGCCGGCGGGGCCGGCATCTCCGCACTGTGGATCATGCCGACCGCCTCGGCGTGGCCGAGCCGCCGGGTCAGTTCCGCCGCGTCCAGCGTGCTGTTGAGATGGGTGGCCGCGGCGCCCGCCTTGAGCACCCCGAAGTAGGCGATGGCATAGCCCGACCAATCGGTGCCTTCGAAGAACAGCGCGACCCGGTCGCCCTTGCGCACGCCTTTCGCGATCAGCCCGTGCGCCACGGCGTTGGACCGCCGGTCCCACTCGGCGTAGCTGACGAAGGTGCCGCCCTCCATCGTGATCGGCACCCGGTCCGGCGAACGCCCGGCCAGGATCCCCAGGAGCTCGGGAGCGAACCGCTGCTTGGGGGTGACCGGCCGCACCAGCAGCACCGCGACGAGCAGCGCCGCGGCCCCGAGCACCGCTCCGCCCAGGAACGCGGTGTCGATCCCCTCGGTCAGGGCGGCGGCGGAGTCCGCCCCGCCGTGGGCCCCCGCCGAACCGAACACGGCGACGAGCACCGCGAGCCCGGCCGATCCGCCGATCTGCGTCATGGCGTCGAAGAGGCTGGAGGCCGAACCCGCCTCGTGGTCCTCCACACCCGAGACGGCGATCACCGTCATCGGTACGAACATCAGACCGTTGCCGATGCCGAAGATCAGCAGCGGCCCGAGCAGCTCGCCCAGGTAGCTGCTCTCCGGCGACAACTGCGCCAGCCAGAGCATGGCCACGGTGTTGAGGGCGATCCCCGCGACGAGCGGCTTCCTCTTGCCGTACCGGGCGAGCAGCACCTGTGCCGTGACCCGGGCGCTGATCAGGATGCAGACCATGACCGGCAGGAAGGCCATACCGGTGCGCAGCGGGCTGTACCCCAGCACCACCTGCATGAACAGGGTCAGGAAGAAGAACATCCCCATGAAGGCGCCGGTCAGCGCGAACGCCACGAAGTAGACACCGCAGCGGGTGCGGTCGACGAACATCCGCAGCGGCACGATCGGCTGCTCCGCACGGGCCTCGACGGCGACGAAGGCGACGAGCAGGAGCAACGCGGCGGCGAACGAACCGAGCGTCACCGGTTCGCCCCAGCCGTACCGGTGCCCGTTGCTCAGCCCGTACACCAGCGCCGCCATGCCCACCGACGACAGCACCGCGCCGGGCAGGTCGAACCGGCCGCGGCGGCGCGGCGTCTCCTTGATCGACAGGACGGCGAGCACCGCCAGCAGGACACCCACCGGAACGTTCACGGCCAGCACCCAGCGCCAGGACAGCCACTCGGTGAGCACGCCGCCCGCCAGCAGACCGACGATCGCGCCGGCCGACGACATGCCGCTGAACACCCCGAACGCCTTGTTGCGGCGGCTGCCCTGGCGGAAGTTGGTGGTGATGAGGGCCAGGACCGTCGGAGCGATCACCGCGGCGCCGACGCCCTGCAGCGCCCGTGCCGCCAGCAGCATCGCGGCCGAGTTCGCCAGCGCACCCAGCAGCGAGGCCGCGGTGAACAGACCCACGCCCGCGAGGAAGACCCGCCTGCGGCCCAGCAGGTCACCGGCGCGGCCGCCCAGGAGCAGGAACCCGCCGAAGGCCAGCACATAGGCGTTGACCACCCAGCTCAGCGCACCGGTCGATATGCCGAGGCTGCGCTGCATGCTCGGCAGTGCGACGTCGACGATGGTGGCGTCCAGCACCACCATCAGCTGCGACAGGGCGATCACGGTCAGCGCAAGCCCCGTGCGCTGCCCGGTCCGGGCGGGCCGCGCTGCCCGAACCCCTTGCTTCACTGCCATGGGCCTGTCACTCCTCCGGAGAGCCGAGTACACCTGCGGCTCCCACTGTCCCGAGTGACGGAATGCGGGGCCGCTCACTCGTGAGCAGAACACACCGGCGGAACGCCTTTAGCGTCTTTTCCCAACAGTGGCGCCAAGACGTGGGGATGACGGCATGTTTGACGTGATCGTGGTGGGCGCGCGCTGCGCGGGAGCGCCCGCGGCAATGCAGTTCGCGCGTTCCGGACACCGGGTTCTGATGGTGGACCAGTCGGCGTTCCCCGCCGACAAGCTGTCCACCCTCTACATCCAGCAGAGCGGTGTCCTGCAACTGCAGCGCTGGGGCCTGCTCGACGCGGTCAGGGCGACCGGGTGCCCCCCTCTGGACCACGTCGTCTACCAACTCGGCGACGACATCAGGGTGGAGGGGTGCGCCGACCCGGTGGACGGTGTCACCGCCGCGTACGCGCCGCGCCGCAGCATCCTCGACCGCATCCTGGTGGAGGCGGCGGTCGACGCCGGGGTGGAGTTCCGCGACGGCTGCGCGGTGACCGGACTCGTCGAGGAGGACGGCCGGGTCTGCGGTGTCCGCCTGGCGGCGGGCGAGGTCCAGTCCGTCGAACGGGCCCGCCTGGTGGTGGGCGCGGACGGGATGCGCTCGACGGTCGCCGAACTCACCGGCGCGACCAAGACGGTGGAGCACCCCAAGCTGACCTGTGCCTACTACACCTTCTGGAAGGGCCCGAAGACCCACTTCGAGCTGTACGAGGGCCCCACGGGCTGGGTCTCGGCGGTCCCCACCAACGACGCGGTGCTGATCTCCGCCTACTACCCGCAGCAGCGTTTCACCGAGGTCAGGACCCGGGCCCAGGAGGCGTACCTGGAGAACATCCGCGACAACGCGCCCGGCCTGTACGCCAAACTGGAGAACGCCGAGCAGGTCGACCGCCTCTACGGCACCGGTGACCAGCAGAACTTCTTCCGCCAGGCGTACGGGCCTGGCTGGGCCCTCATCGGCGACGCGGGCCACCACAAGGACTCCCTCACCGCCCGCGGTATCGGCGACGCCTTCGCCCAGGCACAGATGCTCGTCGACCGCGTCGGCGACAGCCTCGGCTCCGACGAAGCGCTGGACGTGGCGCTCAAGGACTTCGCCGAGGAGCGCGACCTGACCTTCATGGAGAACTACCGGGCGACGCTGCTGGTCGCCGAGGCATCGGCGCGCGACAAGCGCCGGATGCTGCTCAAAGCGGTCTCCTCGAGCCCCGACCACGTCCGCCGGTACTTCAACACGGTCGCCGGCCTGCGGCCGGTGTCCGAGCTCTACACCCCGGAACTGCTGGCGCTGCTGAAGCCGTGACCGGTCGCCCGCCGCGCGGCGGATCCGGCCGCAGAAACCACACGGCCGGCCCGCCGCGGACGGCGCCGGGGCGCGCTTCAGGAACCACCGCGCAGCCATTGAGGCGTCTCCAGCAGGTGACGCCCGGGCGAGGGGACGCGTACGTCGTGTAACCCGGTGCGGCGTCACCGAAGACAGCCCAGCCGGAGTACAGGCCGCACGCGCGGCAGGCAGGTTCGTGTCCACACCACGGGCCTGAGCCCCACGGACAGACTCACCGGCTCCCACACCGTGACCTTCGACGACATGCGCGCCCTGCCCCGGCTCGCCGAAGAGGCATCCGGAGCCACGCGCCGACCGTCTGAGCGGGCCCTGTCCTACGGGCCCGCCGCGGGGGACCGGGTCCATGCCTCGACGCCGGGCGGTTCCCCGTATCCGGCGACCGAGATCCATGCCTTCTCGACGCTCTCTTTCGTCCTGACGTATACCGGGCGGAAGAGACCGGCCAGATCGTTGCGTTCGGGGAAGGCCGTACCGAACAGCTCGTCGGACACCACCACGGCCACGGGCGAGCGACTGCCCGCCTCCAGAGCGGCACGCAGCGCCGGAGAGCCCACCAGCCGGTTCGCTGTCACCATCGCCTGCACGTGCCACGCCCGCTCGTCCCTGCCGACCTCGCCACCGTGCAGAGCGACGCGCAGTCTCAGCGTCCCGGTCACGGCATGGTCGTGCAAGGTGCCTTCCAGGTGCCGGAGCAGATCCCGGACCAGAGTGGTGCGCCGCGTCTCGTCCGGGAAAAACACGATCGCCTCGCCGTCCCCCGTGTGACGGCCTTCGCTGGGCACGTCGGACACGTTGCCGAGGACCTGGGCAAGGACGTCATGCAGGGCGCGCTGCCGGCCGGTCTGGTCCGCGGCCCCGGCGTCAGCGAAGTTCGCGATCTCGGCGATGAGGACGACGCAACTGCGCACGGAGCCCGGAGCAGCGGCGCGCCGGTTCAAGAGCCTCTGGACGCCCCCGTCCGATTCTCCCCCGTCGATACGGGCGCGACTCCACTGCGTGCCCGCCTCCACCGCCCGCGCAGACAGTTCCGGCCCCAGGTCGGTGCGCTCCAGCAGGGGGCGCAGCACGTACCGGGCCGAACGGTCGCTGCCGTGAGCGCGCAGCCAGTCGAGCGCCATCTGCCCGGCCTCCCGCACCTCTTCCGTACCGAGGCCCCGGCTGTACAACAGGGCGTTGAAAACGAACTGGGCTTCGCGGGTGGTGCCGTGAGCCCGCAGCCAGTCCATCGCCAGTGCCACGGCCACACCTGCCTCCCCGGGGGTGAGGTCGGTGCGCTGCAGCAGGGGACGCAGGACGAACTTGGCCGAGGAGTCGGTGCCGACCTCCTGGAGCCAGTCGATACCGAGGGTGACGAACCGCGTCCGTGGCTCCGGAGCCAGATCGCGTCTGCGCAGTGCGGCACTCAGGACGAACTGGTTCGAGAGGCGGCCGCGGTGCAGGTCCAGCCAGTTCAACGCCCGGTCCGCCACCACGTGGGCCTGCTCGTCCGACAGATCGTGGCGCCGGAGGACGGGGCGCAGCACGAACTGCGCCGACTCCCTCTCCCCACGGACGTCGAGCCACTCCACGGCGTGCGCCACGACCTGACGTGCCTCGTTCTCGTGCAGGCCGGTGACCGCGAGAAGAGGGGCCAGCACGAACGCCGCGTCCTGGGTGTCTCCGTGCACATGCAGCCAGTCCAGCGCGTGCTGAACCGCCTCGGCCGTCTGCTCCGGAGACAGGCCGGTGCGCGGGAGCAGGCCGTTGAGGACGTACTGGGCGCTCTCCGTGCCCTCGTCGGCGCGCAGCCAGGCCAGAGCCTGGTCGGCGGCTGCCCGTGCTTCCGCTCCGGTGAGGTCGGTGCGCTGGAGCAGCTTACGCAGAGCGGGGGCGGCTTTCTCGTGAGCGGCGGACGCCTCACGCAGTCTTCGGGCGGAATCCGCGAGCGCACGGAAGCGCTCGGCACGCCGTGTGTCGCCGCGCTCCCGCGCGGTCCGGGCGATGGCCTCCAGATCCGGGGCCGACGCGTGCTTCGCCAGGGCGTCCCACAGGCTTTCGGGCGGGGCGGGGCGGTGGCGGGACTCACCTCCGTACCGCTCGATGTCGTCCGAGAGCCGGTAGTACGCCGGCGAGGATTCCGCCTCGCCCGCCGACGGCCGCACGCGGGACAGGCCCATGCCGGCCAGGATGCCGGCAGAGAAGTCTCCCGGAACGGGCGGGGGCGTCTGACTGTCGAGGTAATCGAGGACTGCCTCAGCGAGGAGGGCGCCGGACACCACCGGGCCGTGTCCGCAGCGGCGGGCGTCGATCGCGGCGTCCACGACGGCGCGCGCGGCGGCCGGTCCGGAGACGTACCTCTCGATCTCGTCGGTGCCAATCGTCGGCAGGCCGTGGAGGATCAGGTTCTCTTCGCACAGGGCGCGAGCCTGCGGATGAGGATCGGCGCCGGCGGCCGCAGGGACGGTCGTCAGGACGTTCCAGTAATCGGTCCTCAGAGAGCCCAGCACGAGTACGGGGCCGCCGTCGGCCTCGCGCAGACGTGTCCTCAGCCCGGCCGCGATGCGCTCGCCCCGGCCACCGTCCGACTGGTCGAGGAGGTAGCGCTCCGCGTTGTCCAGCCACATCACGGTGCGCGGGCCGATCGAAGCCGGGGCGTCCAGCGCTGCGGCCAGCTCGGCGCTCGAATCGGGTTCCCACAGCCACCAGTCGTGCGGCAGCAGACGCGCCGCTTCCACGCTCGACCGGCTCTTGCCGGAGCCTGCCGGCCCGATGATCAGAACCATTCCGCTCGCCCCGGCGGCGCAGTCCCGCACGACGTCCCGTAGCAGTGGGTCGTAACTCCGCTCGACGTACGGCGGCAGTTCCATCCTCTCGGCCTCTTCGACGAGTTCGGCGATCGGGCGCCCCAGCCGTTCCCTGCGCACGGACGATCCGCCGCCTTGCCGGTGCTCCTCCCCTTCCGCGTGATGCCGCAACGCGGCGAGCCGGAACGGTGACCAGTCGCCGTCGCCCTCCAGACCGGCACGCCGCGCGAGATGACGCGTCAGCCAGCCGAAGGCCTGTTCGTCGGCCGGAACGCTCCGTCCGGTGAACCACTCGTACAGCGTGCCGGCCCGAAGGGACACCGGGGGCGACTCCTGGGCGGCCTGTTGAATCATCTTCGAGTGCGTCGGGCCGCCGGCTCGGCTGTGCAGTGCGCGCAAGGTGTCGGCCAGTGCGGCTCGGCTGTCGAGCGGAGCTCTGCCGTATCGGGTCTGGAGGCGGAGCAGGACCGCCACGCTCTGCCGAGGGGCCTTCCGCTCGACCAGCATCACGCACCGGTCCAGAGACTCAAGACCTCCGGGTTTGTCCACCTCGTCGAGGAACACCATGAATTCCACGGGAGAGGGGACCGCCGCGCCGGCCGCGAGGGCGGTGCTCACGGCGGCGGTGGCACGCGACCACGAGAACGCCGTGTGCATGGCGACCGTGACGTGCAGGGGTCCGCCGGAGGCATGCCAGACCAGGTCCCGTCCCGTGGTGTCGTCCTGCGGGGGCCCCTCCAGGGCGACGCCCTCGACGGAGGGGAACCCGCGGAGGTCGTCGAGCAGGTCGGCGGGCGTGAGCGGGCCCTTCGCCGCACGCAGGTCGTCGAAGCACGTGTCCGGTCCCGGCCAGCCACCCAGCGGGGCCGGCAGCCGGGAGTAGGTGTAGTCGATCAGGTGCCGCAGAAGGGTCTCGGCGTCCTGGAGGGCGCTGTCGGCGGCAGGACCCATGAGGGTCCGCGTCTCCTCCCAGACGCGCCGCGCGACGGCCGATGCCTCGTCGGCCGGACCGGCTGTTCCTGCGTCACCCCCGCGCGCGACCGGGCGCGCGGTGCCTGCCCTCCGCTGCGAGCCGCCGCTCCGAAGGGACGTCCGGCCGCCCCCCACCGCGCGCCGCGGTGCGGTGACCGTCTCCGCGAACGACCGCTCCGCCGCCGGGAATCCGGTCGCCGACCCCATGCCGTGCAGCACGGCCGCGATGCCTTGTGGAGCGTACGGGTGTGCGGCGGCGTGGCGGCTGAAGGCGGCCCGGGTCTGCCACTCGTCGTGGGTCGTCAGATACGTGCGCAGGTACTCCCGGGCAGCGGAGTGGAGTGCCAGCACCGGATCGCCGCCGGGGTCGCGTCGTACCGCGAACAGGCCACTGGTCAGGACCTCGGCGAGGTCGGAGTAGCCGGCCTCGGGCACCGCCTGGTCGCGCAGCACGTGCAGCAGGGGAAGGGGCAGTTCCCGCAGGCCGGAACAGAGGACGGCCAGGCGTACGGCGGGGGCGGGCGCTGTGTGGACGAACGCTTCCGCCAGCCCCGCGGGATCGGGCTTCCGGGCGGGAGCCGTGCCGCCGCGGGCCCGGGGAAGACGGCCGGTGGCGGGGACGAGGACGGCGCCGCAGCCGGCGGGATCGGCGCGCATGAGGGTGCTCGCCCAGGCGCCCAGGGAGCGCGGGGTGCACGACATGACGGGCAGCGCGGTCCACGGCCCAGCGGTTTGGTCTTCACCCGCGCGGGTCCTCAGCCGTGGCGGCGGCGTGAAGCGGAGGGCGCTGTTGTGGTCGCCGGCTCGGCTGCCGGTGACGCGTACGGCGGGAAGGTTCAGGGCGGAGCGGCGCCACAGACGCGGAGGCAGCGGGTCGAGCAGGGCCACCGGGATCCGGCCGCCCCAGTCGCGCAGGAGCAGCCAGGGGGCCGGGGCGTGCCAGCCGCGGGCGGCGCAGTCGGAGACCACCATGACCAGCCGTCTGCCCTGAGTGCCGCTGCCGTGGTGGGGAACGCGCTCGCCGGGAACCTCGCGGCCGCGGTGGTCGCGCACGCGCGGCTCGGTGCCCTGCCACTCCAGGCGCCAGGTGTGGACGGCGCGGAATCCTCCCAGGGTGGTCAGGAGCCGGATCACCGTGCGCGTGGTCTCCTCCCACACGCTCATGGACAGGGAGGAGTCCACGAGGACGACTGCCTCGAACCAGGGTTCCGGAGCGGGGCGGAACAGCGGCACCAGGGGGCCTCCGCGCGCGTAGTGCTCCACGGTGGCCTCGACGTCCAGCCGGCTGCGCCCGCCTTGCCGCCATGGCCGGCGGAACGGCTGGATCGCACGGCCGACGGCGAGGGCGTCCGGCAGCGGATCGGCGCGTCCCAGGGACAGGGGAGCGCCTCGCACCGTCGTGCCCGACCCGGACCGGCGGAGGGACAGCTCCGCGTTCTCCGCGCCCGGGGCGCTGGTGGTCTCCGCGTCCTCGGGCGCGTCCCCGTCAGGCCGTGCCGGCACGTCGGATTCCGGGCCGGGTGCCGTCTCGTCGGCAGGTGCGGCCGGGGCCGGCAGCGTGCCTTCGCCGACGGCACCGGAGGCCGCCAGCCACACCGCGTCGGCGAGGGTGCACGCGTCCGCCCCGGGAGGCAGCGGTGCCTGGCTCAGCGCCCGGAGGAGGCGGGTCAGGGCGTCAGACACGGGAGAGTTCACGCAGGATCAGCGCACGCAGCTCCTCGTACTGGTCCTGCCGGGGGGCCTGGTCGCCGGTGAGCAGGGCCACGGCGTTCAGCAGCTGGTCGATGGCGAGGTGCTCACCCGTCGCGACGCGCTCGGCGAACGTCTCGACGAGGTCCTCACTGCCGTCCGGTACGTCGTCGAAGTGGGCCTGGACGATACCGTGCAGCAGCTCGGCGGTCAGCGGGGGCATGGTGTAGCGGATGCAGCGCCGCAGGAAAGCCGGTGAGAAGTCCCGTTCGCCGTTGCTGGTAAGGAGGATGAACGGGAACTGCGTGCACCGCACACACCCGCGCTCGACGGCGTGCTCCTCGTCGCTGTCCCACCGGCGGACCAGGACGCGGGGGCGGCGGTACCGCACGAGTTCGGGGATCTCGAACTCACCGCGCTCCAGGACCTCCAGCAGGTCGCTGGGCAGGTCCAGGTCACTCTTGTCGATCTCGTCGATGAGCAGGGCGCGCGGTCGCTCCGCGGGCAGCAACGCGGTTCCCAGGGGTCCGAGTTGGAGGAAGGGGGCGATGTCGTCCCGGCTGCGTCCGCGTCCCGCCCTGCCCGCCGGGCCGTGCGTCATCGCCGCCCGCAGGCTCTGGGCGTGGATGCGGCCCAGGGCGTCGTAACGGTACAGGGCTTCGGTCAGCGAGCTGCGGGAGGTGATGTGCCAGCGCAGTACGGGGCCGAGGTTCAGCTCGTGTGCCACTTGCTCGATCACGGTGGACTTGCCCGATCCCGCCGGTCCGCTGACGAGGAGCGGCCGGCGCAGGTGCAGAGCGGTGTTGACCGCGTCGACGAGGCCGGGCGGTGGCTGGTACTGCCGGTGCTGCGGCGTACGCGGGAACGTCCGCCACGGGGGCGGATCGGCCAGCGGAGTGTTCCGCCGCTCGCCGTCCCCGCGGTAATAAGGCTTCCAGGTCACCACTCCTCCTCGGGGCCGGCCACGACGCGTTGTTCGAAGGGTCGGCAGAATTCCAGCCAGGCCTCGTCGTGCCAGACCGCGCGTACGTCACCCAGGCACGTCCCGCATCCTTCGTGTTCCCGGGACCACCGTTGCCGGTAGGCGGCGGCCAGGCCGTCGGGGAGGCTGTGCCAGTTCTGCTTCACCAGGGCCCGTAGCCGGCCGCCGGCCACCCGGGTGCCCGGGCGCGGCCACAGGACGATCGGGGCGTAGGGCAGCAGCTGTTCGAGGACGTCCTGCAGGGTGCCGGGATGGTGGTCGAGCCCGACAGCGGTGTCGTACCGGCCGGTCATGAGGCCCTGTTCGAACCCTTGCCGGTTGTCCAGGACGGACGCGCCGATCCACTCCACCGGCACGGTGGCGCAGGTGGCCATTCCGCGCAGGGCCTTGCGGGCGGCGTCGTTCATCTCGGCGCTCTCCTCGGCCGGGTCCATGCGGCCGCTCCACCGGACGACGACGTCGTGGTTGACCCCGAGCAGGCGGTGGCCGACCTTCGCCTCCTCGGGCTGCCAGCGCGCCAGCAGGTGGGTGGGGGCGGCGACGTCCACGTTGATCAGTTGTTCCGGCGAGGGGAGCCGGCGGCGTGCCCACGCCAGGGCCGTACCGATCGCCCGGCCCGCGCCGAAGCGGTCCGCGGACTCGCACCGGAAGCGCTGGTGCACCGGCAGCCGCTCCCCGGTGCCGACCAGCCAGGCGTCCACTTCCTCGGGCCAGTCGGTCAACGCGCCGGCCAGGCTGACGACAAGGCGGAGTTCGTCCTGCTGCCGCTTCTGCGCGAACTCGGCCAAGGCGTCGTTGAACTCGGTGACCGCACCGAGGTCCCGCGCCCACTCCCGCAGCCGCGCGACCACGTCGTCGGCCCCGGACAGCTGGGCGAGGGCCGCGGCGAAACGGGTGGGCGACTTCCACAGGTGCTCATCGGCGCCCGCCGCGCGCAGGGCCGCGTACTCGACCAGATCACGCAGCAGCTCGGCGCCCTCCGCCTCGGGGGGCAGACCCGCCAACTGGCGCGCTTCACGCAGCAAGCCACTGGTCAGGACGTCGGCGAGTACTTTGTTGAGGAGTGCGACGGTCTCGGCGCACTGGAGGAGCGTGGCCACCACCTGGCCGACCCGGTCGCGCCAGTGCGGGTCGGTCGCGTCGTCCACCTGACCCTGCCGGGCGAATGTGTGCAGTCCATCGAGATCCCCACGTGTCAGGGGTGCCGGCAGGCGCATGTCGGCCCGCCACATCGCCACGGCCTCTTCGAGGTCCCGCCGGCCCACCGGTCCCACCACGCCGCCTCCGGTGCCGGGGGCGGAACGCACGTTGCGGGCCAACCACAGTCCTTCGGCGACGAAGGGGTCGTTGTCGTACTCGAATCTCCCGACGGCCTGACCGACGGTGCGGCTGCGCAGTTTCTCGGTGAGCCTCGCGTCCGCGTACACCGTGGCGCCCGCTCCGGCGATCCCTTCCCGCAGCACCTCGACCAGAGCGAAGGTCAGGCGCATGCCACGGGCCGCCTGGTCGGCCGCAGCGGCGGTGACGACCGACAGCCGCGTACGGCCAGCCCGGACCCCGCCCGCGATCCTGCCCGCGTCCGGCATCGCACCGGCCGCGTGGCAGGTGTCGATGAGGGCGATCACGCCCTCGACTCCGGGCTCGTCGACGGCCTCGGTGAGCAGCTGGCCGACGTTCACCGCGGACATGGTGCTGCCGGTCGTGGACCCGGCGACCATGTAGTACAGGTCGGCCTGTTGCGGCGGGGTGAAGCCGTGTCCGAGCAGCGCCACCACCAGCACGGCGTTGTCGGCCCGTGCCCGGCGCACCGCCTCGTGCACGGCCTTGCGGACGTCCTCGGGGGCGAGCGTCGAGCTGACCAGGAAGGAGCCGTGGTCGCCGGCGCGGGGCGTGCACGCCCCGAGCGCCGGGTCCGTCAGCACGGCATGCAGGTCCCGGGCGGCCTCCTCCAGCCGGGACAGAGAGCCCATGGCCGTGCACTGCGCACCCACGACCAGCACGTGCCGGCGTTGCTCGTCGGTCACTTCTTCAGCGCTTCGACCAGGCGGCCGGCGACGGCCGGCTGCCGCAGGTACTTCGTGGCCGTGTGGACCCACAGGCCGTGGGAGTCCACCCGGTCGGTCACCGGGACGACACCCGAAGAGTTGGGCAGCATCCAGTTCTCGAGGCGGGGCCGGCCCACCACGATGTCGTCGCGGTCCCAGAAGTTCAGCCACTGCTCCACACGGGCAGGGGTGCGGGGCGGCTGCGGCACCAGCCGTTGCAGGACCGCCGCCCCGGTGGCCAGAGGCGAACCCAGCGTCATCAGCAGCGGAACCGGTCCGTCGTAGTCGCGCAGCGCCTCGAACGCGACCACGGTGCCCAGCGAGTGACTCACCACGATCAGCGGCCGGCCGGGGTCCGTCCCCTTCAACACCCGCTCACGGATCCGGACGTCCAGGGCGCGCCCGGTGCTGTCGGCCTCCCGCCTGCGGAGGTAGCGCCCGACCTGGGCCAGGTGCCACAGCAGCGGCGCACCGCTCGCCCACTGTGCGGACCCCCGCAGCCCCGGCACCTGCAACAGGGTCGTCAGCACCCACCCGAGTACGCGGAACGGCTCTCCGACGCCCTGTTCCTCGGCCTCGGCGTCACCCGGCAACTGTGCGCGGGCGTCCTCGACCACGGCTGCCGCCCGCCGGTCCCCCCGTTCCCGGGCCTGCCGGCCGAGCTCGTCGACCAGTGCCTCCACGAACGCGGTCATGAAAGCCGCGTCTTCCTGCTCGTCGAGCGTCCCGGCTCCGTCCCCCTGGGTTTCGGAATCGGCGAACAGGTCGCTGTAGTCGGCGAAGCGCACCTCCGCCAGCCAGCCCTGCGTCAGCCCGGAAACCGCGTCGGAGTGCCCAGCCCCGCGCGCTCCCTCGGCCAAGGCCTCGAGCCACTCACGGCGTTCACGCGCCGGGTCCCGAAGCCCGCCGATCCCATGGACGAACACCAGTTGAGTAGCACCCGAACCGCTCACCCACGCCCCCGTAACACCCTTGCGCCGACACTCAGCTGAACCCTAGCCACAACTCGCGGGCCCGGGGCGTGAATCGGCCAATGCTGTGCCGTCGGCACGGAGGGACACCGAGGAGCCGGTACCCCTCTCGCCGGCGGCGAAGACAGCCGGTCGATCAGTGACGTGAGCCCGGGGCGCCGCGCCGACGTCACGGCGCCGGTGCGCCACCTTGGAGACGGTGCTGAGCGAAGCTCCCGCCTCGGCGGCCATGTCCGTCAGCAAGCCGTGCTGCGCCCCGGACGCGCCTTGCTCCGAGTCGTCGTCCGATGACCGGGATTCCTCGCACGCTCTGCCTTTCTGTCTTCCGGTATGCCGTTGACGGGGCAGGCGGACCGGGGCCCGGCACGAGAGGCTTTCGGATTCCCGGCTGCGGATGGCCCGCCCGCTGGATCGGGACACTGGAACGGGACGCGCAGCCGGACAAGCGCACGGAACAACCCGGTTACGGAGATTCTTCGCCGGCCACGCGAAGACGGCGCGAGGCGGAACGAGCCCGGCGCGGCCGTGTCCCGAGCAGCGGTGCAGCCATCCGGCTGTGGGAGTTCCGGCAGGTGGGACGCGGCCCCGCCCAACAGCCTCAGGAGGCGCGCCAGACGTTGTTGACTTCATGGGCTGCCTCGATGGCCGGGGGATCCGCGAGCAGCACGAGTGCGCTGAGTGCTTCAGACGGCGGGTGAGGGCCCGTGCCGGCGGGGCCGGGTGCTTCAGCCGGCGGGCCGCGCGGGCAGGTCGCGGGCGGTGTCGGCCAGTCCGCGGATCTCGGTGGCGACGCTCTCCCACGCGGGCTCGGGAAGCTCATGACCGACTCCGGGCAGGAGGACCAGGCGCGAGCCGGGAATCCGGGAGGCGATCACCTTTCCCGCTCCGGGCTTGATGAGAGGGTCGTCTTCCCCGTGGAGCACAAGGGTGGGCCGGGTTATGGCGCCGATCTCCGGGCCGTGCCACTGCGCGCCGATCTGACGGCCCTGCGCCTGCTGGTCCCGCACGCCGCCGTCGATGTTGCGCGTGGCGCCTTCCCGGGCCGCCGTCTCGTCGAAGGGGCGGTTCGGCGAGGCGAGGAGACGGGAGACGGCGACGCCGGCCGCGATGTTCCCCTCGGGGGTGTCGGGGAACTTCAGGCCGGCGAACTTCGCCAGGGTCCTCAGCCGGATGTACCGCATGGTCCGCAGGCCCGCGGCGTCTGCGGGGACGGAGGCCATGGACGTGAGCGTCCGGACACGGTCCGGGTGCCGTAGCGCGACGCGCTGTGCGACGGCACCACCGAGCGAGACACCCAGCAGATGCGCCGACGACCACCCCAGGGCGTCCATGACCGCGACGGTGTCATCTGCCATGTCCTCGGCGGTGTACGCCTCTCCGCGCTTCCTGAACAACGCGGAGATGGGGCTGCGGGGGGCGGTGGGCGGCAGGTGGGTCGACTCCCCGCCGTCGCGCTGGTCGTAACGGGCAACCGCGAAACCGTGCGCTGCCAGCATCCGGCACAGCCCGTCCGGGAACCACCGGCGGTTCGCACCCAGGCCTGTGACCAGCAGGAGCGGATCACCGTCCACCCGCTCGGTCCACCGGTCGAAAGCGAGCCGGACCGTGCCGTTCTCGGCCCAGCGGACCGGACTCCACGGGCCGGCCGATGACGAGGACATGAGGACCTCCCATAACTGCGATCAGTGTTCGCAATTTAATATAGGGGATGCGACACGAGGCCGGCGAGGCCGGGTGCCGGACGAGACCGGACGAGACCGGACGAGAGAGGCCGACGACTTGGCGCAGGAACACGTGACGGTCTGGGCACGGCCCGAACGCGGCACCCGCGGCCCCGCGGCTGTGCACAGCCGCGCGGAACTGACCGCTGTCGCCGTCGAGCTGGCGGACCGGAGCGGCTTGGCGGCCGTGTCCACGCGCCAGGTGGCCAGGGCGCTGGGCACGGGCCAGGCGTCCCTCTACCGCTACATCTCCAGCCGCGACGACCTGCTCGACCTGATGACGGACGCGGTGGCGGGAGAGGTCGGCCTCGACGTCCCGCTGGGCGGCGATCCCGTCGAGGACCTGGTCGCCCTCGCGTCCCGGACCAAGACGGTCCACCTGCGCCACCCCTGGCTGTCCGACGTTCCGCCGGAACCTCTCCGGCTGGGCCCCCGGGGCCTGGACTACCTGGAGTACGCGCTGAGGGCGATGGCCCCCGCGCCGCTGTCCGGGCGGGTCAAGATGGAGATCGTCGCTCTGATGAACGCCCTTGTCGCCCAGTTCGCCCGGACGGAACTCCGGACGAGCCGCGGACACGCGAGCCGCCAGGCGGCGCAGACCGCCTATCTGGGCGAAGCGGCCTCCCGGGGCGGGCATCCGCATGTCGCGGCCGCCATGGCCGACCGCACCGGAGCGGACCCGGCACAGGCCCCGCGGGACCTGTTCGAGCGGATGATGCGCCGGGTGCTCACCGGGCTCATCGCGCCCGACCCTTCCTGACGGGCGCTTCGCCCGGCGCGTCCCGCCGGCCGGGGCGCCCAGTCGCACCGCGCCTGGGCCGGGCCTTCGGCGCGGTGGCGGAGGAGCGCGGCGGGGCCGGGACGGCGGGGCCCCTGATCCCCGGCCGTACGGCGAAGGGGACCTCGTACGCGGACGGCCCCCGGGGGCCGCCGTCCCGATCGGCACCGGCCTGGCTCGATGCTGCTCCCGGTGGGATCATTCTTGTACATATGGTGACACCGGTGGGCGAGAGCGAGCGGTGATGACCAGTGACGCCACGGTGGTGGTCGACGGACGGGGCGTCGTCACGGGCTGGAGCGAGGGAGCGCGGAGGCTGACGGGGTACGCCGCCGCGGAGGTGGTCGGGCGGCCGGCCGGCGCGCTGCTGGCGGACGGGGTGCCCGGCGGGGCGCGGCGGGCCCTGGAGGACGGCGCAACGATGACCGTTCGCCACCGGGACGGCCGGCTGATGGAACTCGCACTCCGGGCGTGCCCGCTGCTGGGGGAGCAGGGGGAGCGAGAGGGCTTCGTGGTGACCGCGGCGCCGGACGATCAGGGCCGGCTGGTCGGGGAGGCGGCATTCCAGCAGGCATCGGTGTCCATGTCCGTCTTCGACACCGAGCAGCGCTATCTGCGGGCCAACGGCACGGCGTGCCGGGTCATGGGCGTGGCGGAGGCGGAGCTCCGCGACCGGTTCTTCCTCGACATCTCGGAGAACGCCGAGCACAGCCGGGGATTCCTGCGCCATCTGCGGGAGGTGGTGGAGACCGGAGCACCCGTCCACTACGAGAGCTGCACCCGCGCCCCCTCCGGAATGCGCGAGCACGCGTGGAACACCGAGATGTGGCCGGTGCGGGACGCTTCCGGGCGGCTGCTGGGCACCGCTCTGGCCGCCTTCGACAGCAGCGAGCAGCACTGGGCGCGGCAGCGGCTCGCCATACTGAACGAGGCCGCCACCGCCATCGGCACGACGCTGGACGTGGTCCACACCGCCCGCGAGCTGGCAGAGCTCGTGGTGCCCCGGCTGGCGGACTTCGTCAGCGTGGACCTGCTGGACTCCGTACTCCGGGGGGAGGAGCCCGCCGTCGGCCCGGTGGGCGCCGATGTGGAGATGCGCCGGGCCGCGCACCGTTCCCGCGACCCCGGGGTGCCGGAGGCGGCGATCGGCCTGGGGGCGGCGGACGTCTATCCGCCCTTCTCCCCGCCCGCCCGCGCGCTGGCCACCGGCCGGGCCGTGCTCACCGGGGTGGGGCAGCCACGGCTCGACACGTGGCTCGCGCGGCACGACGTCCGCTCCGCCAAGCTGCGGGAGCTGGACGCCGCCGACTTCTCGATGATGGCCGTACCGCTGGTGGCGCGCGGTACGACGCTGGGGGTGGCGGCCTTCGTACGGCAGCTGACCCCACAGCACCCCGACCCCTTCGACCAGGACGACGTGTCCCTGGCCGAGGAGCTGGCCAGCCGGGCGGCCGTGTGCGTCGACAACGCGCGCCGGTACACGCGGGAACGCACCACCGCGGTGGCGCTGCAGCGCAGTCTGCTGCCGCGGGCGATGACGGCGCAGGCGGCGGTCGAGTTCGCCTCCCGCTACCTTCCCGCGCGCTCCGAGGCGGGCGTGGGCGGGGACTGGTTCGATGTGATCCCGCTGTCCGGGACCCGGGTGGCGCTGGTCGTCGGAGACGTGGTCGGGCACGGCATCCACGCCTCCGTGACCATGGGGCGGCTGCGTACGGCGGTATGGACACTGGCCGATGTCGACCTGCCGCCGGACGAACTGCTGACGCACCTGGACGACCTGGTCGGGCACCTGGCGACCGAGGAGGGCTCGGTGGGCGGGGAGATCGGGGCGACCTGCCTGTACGCGGTGTACGACCCGGTGTCCCGCCGCTGCACGATCGCCTCGGCCGGGCACCTGCCGCCGGTGGTCCTGTTCCCCGACGGCACCGTCGAGGCCGTCGAGGTGGTGGCGGGCCCGCTGCTCGGCGTCGGCGGGCTCCCGTTCGAGGCCACCGAGCTGGTGCTGCCCGAAGGCGCCGTACTGGCCCTCTACACGGACGGGCTGGTCGAGGCCCGCGATCTCGACGTGGACGAGGGCACCGCCGCCCTGAGCACCGCTCTGACGGCCCCGGCAGCCACGCTCGAGGACGTCTGCGACAACGTGATCAAGACCCTGCTTCCCGACCGCGCCGACGACGCACCCGACGACGTGGCCCTGCTGCTGGCCCGCACCCGCGCCCTGGACGCTGGTCAGGTGGCCGTGTGGGACGTCCCCTCCGACCCCGCGGTGGTCGGCCGCGTGAGGCAGTACGCCACCGAGCGGCTGACCGACTGGGGACTCGACGAGGCGTCGTTCGTCACGGAACTCGTCGTGAGCGAACTGGTCACCAACGCCATCCGCTACGGCGGCGCCCCCATTCAGCTGCGGCTCATCCGCGACCGCTCCCTCATCTGCGAGGTCTCCGACGCGAGCAGCACCTCGCCCCACATGCGCCGCGCCCGCACCTATGACGAGGGCGGCCGTGGACTCCTGCTGGTGGCCCAGCTCACCGACCGCTGGGGGTCCCGGCCCTGTGGCAGCGGCAAGACCATCTGGGCCGAGCAGCCGCTCCCCGTGGAAGAAGCCCCGCTCGAAGGCATCTTCACCTGAAGCCGCTGGCTGTCTCTGCCGCCGCTGCCCGTGAACAGGCCGCAGACTTCTCTGTACGACTTTTTGTTATCCGGGGCCCTTCCCGTACGTCTCCTGAGCGTTTTTGCCCCCACGCGACAGCAGGAGCCCCCTCATGGGTCAGGACAGCAAGCACCGCGCGCCGAGCCGCCGCAGCCTCCTCCAGATCGGCGGCGGCCTCGCCGAGACGTACGGATGGACGGGCTGGTGCACCATCAGCATCTCGGCGCCCGCGTCCCGGGC